>JAYEIY010000243.1:0-7045 GCA_034660375.1 Verrucomicrobiota bacterium | reverse complement strand
TTTGTAGCGCTTCTAAGCCCGATAAGATCTATGTATGCGCTTATATATCCTGAGCAATATGCAATTGCGACCCATGCATATTCTTCAAATATTCCTCCTATTGTTCTTCATCTTGCAGGAATGGCTACTCTATCATTTATATTTTTCCTAACCTTTTCATTTTTTATTTTCCGAAAGACAACTGGTCAAGCAGGAAAAAATCAGGAGGCATATACGGGATTGGAAAAAACAATAAAACGAAAATTAACCTTTCCTTTTTATCTTATTGATCCTCTTAAACGAAAAAAACCTATAGGGAGGTTCAGAAATCCCGTTTTTATTACAGAACTAAGAAGTAAACTTTTTGGAAAACCTAAGTTTATTCTTAGGGGGCTTGCACTTTCTATAATAATAAGTATGTGCATATTGTTACTTGTCAGTACACAGTATGGAGATAGTCTAAAGGCTGATTATGTACGAATGGTTGCGGTTATATTTCAAATAGCCATGATTGCTCTTCTTGCACCCGCTGTCAGCAGTGGCTCTATTACAAATGAGCTAACATCAGGAACTTTTCTGCTTTTACGTACATCTACAATCAGTTCTATTACCGTAGTTACCGGCAAACTAAAAGCAGCCTTTTTGTATGTGATGATATTTCTTGTAAGCAGTCTTCCCGTTTTTCTTGCTCTTGCCTATCTTGAAAGTACCTCAAGTTACTGGCGTGTGGGAGCATGGGTAGGGGTTTTAGTAATTGCCGCAATTCTTTTTATCTGTGCAGGTCTTTTTTTCTCATCAATATGCACAAAAACAGAGGTGGCCACTGCCTTAAGCTATGGTTTTGCCGCACTGATATGTGTTGTAACCCTTGGCGGTATAACATTCAGTTCTCAACTCACCCCCTATGCACAAACTGTTATGCTTACTCTTAATCCTATTGTAGCTGCACTGCAGATTACATCAGATAAAATGTTTGCTGATCTTCCATTGATAATGAATAATCCTCTCTGGCAGAACTATCTTATTTTAACCGGAATTTTATGTATTATATTAACACTCTTTTCTGCAATCAGAGTTCACCATATTTTTAGAAAAAGAAATTAGTCAGGAAAACAATTATTACTTATGAATATCATCGCATCTGCACTAATCCTTGTTCCTTTTTTACTCCCTATTTGGGATAAACGCCCTCTCCTGAGAGAGGATATTACTTTTGAAGGAGTATATTCTTTTACCAAAGAAGATCTCAGCATTCAAAAGGAAGTTTTTTATTCTGGCAATAGAACTCTTATTTTAAAGACAATTCCCCTTTTGCAAAAAACCGATTCTAAAGATGTAGCAGATTTTTTAGTTAGATTTTTAAATTCTACGAGTGATAGAGAGATTACACATGACATTCTCCAAACATTATGTTTCCTTCCCGAAGGGAAAAAAAGCTTTGCAAAAACTGCGTTAGAGCGTATGAATTCAGATACTCTGCATATAAAGAAACAAGCCATTCAACTATATGGAAAAAGCTTGGGATTCTCGGTAAAAAATATAAAAAAATTATTAACAAAAGAACTCTCTCCTGAATTAAAGATTGCAGTATTAAAAATCCTCTATGAACACATAAATAAAACCTCTCTGGATTTCTGGAAAAAATATATAAGTGATACAGATGAAAAAGTAAAAAACTACGCCTATTTGGCTATCTGGAAATTTAAGATAAAAACAAATTCTCAAATAAAGAAAATCTATTTAAATGCAGATGATATTACTAAGGCATTTCTTCTTAAATCAATTCCCCAAAAATGTATCCATACAGAAAATATCCCCTTAATCAATAAAATAATCCATGCCGGCATCAATAGTCCTACGACTCCAATACTCTCTACAGCTATTTTAAAATCAATACATTATCCATCACAGAAAAATCTGAATCAATTAATTTCTCTTTCCAGTTACAAAGATGAATATATCCGTAATCTTTCCTCAAACTCTCTTGCATCCCTCCCCTCAAAAAAAAGCCTGTCAGCTCTGATTGAGAATACGAATGACTCAGTCAATTATGTCAGAGAAACAGCCATAAAATCCATTGTTCAAATACATCCTGAATATTCCGTGGCTACCACAATAATAAAACTTATAGAATCTCCTGCTTCAAACAAAAGATATGCAGCCTACAGGATTATAAGAAAACTGAAATTAAAAAAATATGCATCAACTCTGGCAAAACGAATCAAAAAAGAAAAGTCGCCTCACGCACTGGCTGAATTAATAAAATCTTTAGGAAGCTTTTATGAAACCTCATCGAGAGCCGATGTAGCAGATTTTTTCAGACACGATTCCGCCTTAGTAAGAAAACAGGTGGCATACGCATTGGGACAATATTCTGAAAGCCGTTTCTTTGAAAATCTAAAAAAATTGCTTTTTGATGCAAACAAAGATGTACAGTTGGCAACAATTGAAGCTATAACAAAAATAAAGGACAATACATTTGAAGATTCTTTGATAAAATATATGAATAAATCTGTAAAATCTCCTATGTATTCCTCTAAAAACCGTGCAAGTGCCTGCAAAGCAATAGCAGAATTAAACGATATTTCTCTAAAGCAAATAAAATGCCTTATCAGAATTCTTACAAAAAAAATAATTCCAGTTCCAATGAGTCCAAAACAATTTGACAGTAGTTTGATTCGAATTTCTGCATTATTTGCCTTGAAAGATAAATCAGAAAAAAGTTTAAAAGTAAAGAAAACAACTTATGCTCTTGCCATAAAACTTATAAAAAATGCAAGGGATAAAAAAAACAATAAACTACAGGTTAACCTTACTCTTGAATCTGCAGCAGAAGAAATATATTCTTTCTTCAAAGGAACTAAAGAACCAACCAGAATTAATATTCCTACTAAAAAAATATCATTCCCATACACAAAAGTACGCTGAAATTCTGTTTTAAAAACCTGCAAACCATATTTCCCTTGATTTGTATCACAAGAGAGTTAGCTCAAAGAATGATTAATTCCATGAAAAAATTCAAATTACATTCAAAATTCTCTCCCGCAGGAGATCAGAAGCAAGCAATAGATCGCCTAACCAAAGCCTTTTCGATACCTGCAGAAGGAAATATGCAAACTCTTCAAGGGATTACCGGCTCAGGAAAGACCTATACTCTAGCAAAAATGATAGAAAAGATTAATCGCCCCATATTGGTTATGAGCCATAACAAAACTCTTGCAGCACAGCTTTACAGCGAATTTAAAAGCTTCTTCCCCGAAAATGCAGTTGAATTTTTTATCAGCTACTATGATTACTATCTTCCCGAAGCATATATGCCCCAAACAGATACATATATAGCAAAAGATGCCTCAATAAATGATGAAATTGAAAAATTACGTCTTTCTGCAACCAGTGCGTTATGCACTCGCCAAGATGTCATTGTCATTGCCAGTGTTTCGTGCATATACGGACTTGGTTCTCCAGGAGAATATGAGGCGATGGTTATTCGTATTGAAAAAAACACGCAATTGGACAGAGATGCTGTTCTGCAAAAACTTATAGATATTCAGTATGAACGCAACGATTTTGAGATTCAAAGGGGCGGATTTTCTGTAATCGGGGATACTATAGAAATCTATCCAGCATATTCTGAAGATTGTATCCGCATAGAATTCTGGGGAGACCTTATTGAAAAAATTACTATGCGTGATCCACTTACAAAGAAAAAAATTGAAGACTTAGAAGATATAATCATTTTTCCTGCAAAACACTTTGTCCTTCCACAGTCACATATAGACCGAGCAATCCCATATATCCTTGAAGAAATGAAAGACCAAGTCCGTAAATTTGAAAAAGAAGACAAGCTAATTGAAGCACAACGTATATTTCAGCGGACTAATTACGACATAGAAATGCTCCGAGAAATAGGATATTGCTCCGGAATAGAAAACTATTCCATGCATCTATCAGAACGCACCCCAGGTTCCAGACCATATACTCTTATTGATTTCTTTCCCGATGATTTTATTACTATAATTGATGAATCCCATATGACACTCCCACAAATTCGTGGTATGTTTAAAGCAGACAGAAGCAGAAAACAAACCCTCGTTAATTTTGGGTTCAGACTCCCATCCGCTCTAGACAATAGACCTCTCAATTTCGACGAATTTTCAAAATTAACAAATGATATCGTCTATGTATCCGCTACTCCAGGTTTACATGAAATTGAAAATACAAAACCTATTTTACAAGAAATACGTCCTACGGGCCTACTCGATCCAAAAATAGAAATTCGCCCACTATCCAATCAAATTGATGACCTTATTGATGAGATCCGCCGTGTAACAGAAAAAAAACAAAGAGTATTAGTTACCACCCTTACAAAAAGAACTGCTGAAGATCTGGCGGATTATCTACGTGATATAAAAATAAGAGTAAAATATATACATTCAGAAATAGACGCGCTCGAAAGGGTTGAATTACTCCGAGGACTTCGTTCAGGAGAATTCGATGTACTTATAGGCGTAAATTTGCTACGAGAAGGACTGGATTTACCCGAAGTAGCTCTTGTTGCAATACTTGATGCCGATAAAGAAGGTTTTCTACGCTCAGAAAGAGCACTGACACAAACCGCAGGACGTGCGGCAAGAAATAAAAACGGTCGCGTTATACTCTACGCCAATAAATTAACTGATAGCATCAAAAAAGTTGTTGAAATAACAGAAACTCGCAGAAAACATCAGAAGGAATTTAATAAAAAACATAATATAACTCCACAAACAGTAAAAAGAGCTGTTCAGCAAAGCCTACATTTTTATCAACAGGGAAAAGCTCTGGAACGCTCAGTTGTCGCAGAAAATGAAGAAGATTATGATGTTACAATGGTTATAGGCAATTTGAACAAAGAAATGCAGGATGCTGCAGAAAATCTTGAATTTGAACGTGCAGCAATGCTACGAGATCAGATCCTCACACTGGAAGGTGATGATGAAAAGATAAAACACTATAAAATACAAACCTCACAAAAAAAATAGAACAGTATTTAGACCCTGCACAAAAAAAATTTAAAGAGCCAAAAAACCTTTTAGCACAGGCTCTGCAAGTTCAAATCAGAGATTTTAAACCCTCCTTGAAAAGATGCAAAAATGAAATAATAAGCATTTTTTGAGATTTTTACTTTTCTGTCTTTATGAAATGCTAGATTTTGGAAAATGTGACTAAACACAAGAGATTTCAAGGTTTTTTAATCTACAAACAGTGTATGAAAAGCCTTCGAACAAAGTAAAAAAGCTTTTCGTACAATGTCTAATTGCAAAAAAAAGTTTTTTCCTGATAAAATGATTTGATAAACAAAAAGTATCACTTATATTCACAACCTTTCCGGATAATTGGCTATTATAGCCATTACTAATAACCGGATATCACTCAGCGGGTGTAGCTCAATGGTAGAGCCCCAGCCTTCCAAGCTGGTCGTGAGGGTTCGATACCCTTCACCCGCTCCATTTTTGCACAAATCAAAACTCCTTTTTTATTGCACGTACGTATTCCAGAAGTCACTAAATCTGTCCATAGATAAAAAATCCGCCCATAAAGAAATTGCTGTCAATGTAAAAACATGTTTGTAGTACCGCTTTTAAGCAGTGTTTATTTCAGCGCCTTTAGGTGCTCGCTAAAGCTGCATACAAACACCATATAAACAAAATCCCTTCAGATAACGATCCTTTTTTATTAGGATTGAACTTTTATCTGACCTATACCGCAGTGAAAACAAAGAAAAAATTAAAGTTAATATCATTAATCTTCAGTTTATATACCAAACATTCTTCATACATTGATTCCAGTAATCCTACGATGCACTTCAATAGCACATCCAATAACACTATTTGACAATTGACTTAATTTCTTATCCATTTCTATCCTTCATGGTCCTTCCAGAACTCATCGGTTTTAGGCTGACAAACATAACCTGGAGTTCTGTTGCATATCCTCATGCAAAAAAAAAGGTACTTTGCATATCCTCATGCAAAAAAAAGGTACTTTGCATATCCTCATGCAAAAAAAGGTACTTTTTTATCTTCAATTTGCTAGAAAAAGGGGAAGTAGTTGCTCAGTAATTCAAATTCCTTGCTCAAAACAAAACATATTCGCAACTTAGCTTCCCTATCGTGGATAAAAAAAAGAAAATCTGAGTTGCTCGACAACTTGGAGTTCTGTTATCCATTTCTATCCTTCATGCTCTTCATGGTAAAATTTCTATTACCACCCATTTCCGTATGCTATTTTCACCATGCATAACATAAAATTCATTAATGAATACAGGTTTTCAATTTTTTAATTTTGGAGTGCCTCATTGATTTTTTTGATTTTTTCCTTGATTCTAGCTTGATAATACCAAAAACAACATCCAACATAATATGACGATATGTTGAACTTGTAGTAAGCCTAAATGTGGTTTACTGAGTATGTACGCAAAATCCAAATAACAAAAGGAGAAACACAATGAAAAAAAGAAATTTAATTTTTAGTGTAATACTGATAATGTTATTGGCAGTGAACAGTAGTTTATTCGCCTACTCCGGCGGCAGCGGCACGGAGGGCGAGCCATACCAGATTGCCACAACCGATGATTTGATTAAACTGTCTACTACATCCAGTGATTGGGATAAATATTTCATCCAAACCGCTAACATCTCTTTTGATGAAGACGAAAACCAGGTAGACTGGGACGGAGTTGCTGGCCCGGATGGTAACGGTACCAGCGGCTTCTCACCCATTGGCAATAGGTCAACCAATTTCACCGGCAACTATGCTGGAGATGAACATACCATTGATAATCTTTATATCAACCGCCCCTACACAGATTATATCGGCTTGTTCGGATTCATAAAAAATGCCACGATTACCAACACCGGCGTGACCAATGTGAATATGACTGGTAAAGATTATCTCGGCGGCCTGGTGGGGGCTAATAGTTCCACCATCAGTAACAGTTACAGCACGGGCAGTGTTGATGGTGATGAACTAGTACCGTGTCCCATAAGTTTTGCTAATGAAACTGGCAATTAAACATCTCAATATTTTT
>JAYEIY010000242.1:0-26424 GCA_034660375.1 Verrucomicrobiota bacterium | reverse complement strand
CCTGAAATTGGCTTATCCTTTATCCCATGTGTATTATTGCGCTGTAGGAATTAACTTGAAAGAGAATCAGGGTGGCAAAAAAGAGGCTGATTTTAGTGATATTTTTCATTATTATCTTCATTTTGTCAGTTTATCCAGGGCAGATTTATCTATTTTTTTTGCAGGTTTTTCTGATATTTTTTCTGCTTGAGTTTTTTTCTTTTTTAGTTTATCCAATGCATCCGTATCAGGTTTAATTTGTTCTATTTGTGGTTCTTCTTTTTCTTGTTTTTCTTTTTTAGTAAGGTTTGTCAGAAGTTCATCTGTAGTAAGTCCGTCCTGAAGATATGATGCAACTCCTTTTCCCATGTGAGCTCCGCCGGTTTCCAGATGCTTTTCTTCCGCTTTTGTGACTATATCAAGAAAATATGATTCCAGACTTCTGGTCGGATTACTCAATTCAACTTTTCCGTTATCAGAGTGTTCGATAAGTAATTGTTTGATATTATTTAATTTTTTCTCTTGCGGTCTTGGGAGAGTGAACTGTATCTGGGATTTATCTGCAAGTAGTTCTGAGAGCTGACCGCTCTCTCTTATTTGTCCGCCATAAATTATCATCATTTCATCGCAGACATCTTCAATGTCGGCAAGCAAATGACTGGTTATCAATATTGTTTTTCCGCGTTTTGCAAGGGTAATAATAAGATCTTTTACTTCTCTGCATCCAATGGGGTCTAGTCCTGCGGTGGGTTCATCTAGTAGTAGCAAATCAGGGTCATTGATTAAAGCCTGTGCAAGTCCCATTCGTCGCCCCATACCATGAGAGAATTCACCAACGAGACGTTTTCTTGAACTATTTAATCCAACCATTTCCAGAAGCTGCTGTGTTCGCATCTCAATTTCTTTGCCACTAAGATTCAGTATTTTTGCAAAGAAACGCAGTGTTTCGCCTGCGGTAAGGTTTTTATAGAGGTTTGTTTTTTCAGGCAGATAGCCTAAATTATTTTTTGTCTCTACGTCACGAGGGTCTTTTCCTAAAACCCGAATAATTCCTTTTGTAGGATAGAGATGTCCCAGAAACATTTTTATCAGCGTTGATTTTCCTGCTCCATTAGGACCTAATAATGCAAAAACAGAGCCTTTTTTCACGCTAATATCAACTCCTTTTACAGCGTGTACTTTGGGGCGTCCCCAAAAGTCCTTGAATGTCTTATGTATATTCTGTCCTTCAATCATCATCATAATTTGTTAATTTAGTAATTTGTTAATTTAGTAATTTGTTAATTGAATTGTTTTATAAATCCTCTCCTTTTCGGACGAGTCTTGCGCTGTTCATTACTATTATCAGAGAGCCTACGACCTGCAGGATCGCTGCAACAATAGGGAGGAGAAAACCAATGCAACTGAGAAAAATCCCGCCTACTATAAATAATCCTCCTATAACAAAATTCTCGATAATAATATGTTTTGCACTTTTTGCAAGGGAAAGCAGGAATGGGATTCTGTTAAGCCTATTGTTCATCAATGTAATCCCTGCGCTTTCTATTGCCACGTCACTGCCTGCAGCTCCCATTGCAATGCCTAGGTCACTTGCTGCGAGTGCAGGACCATCATTTACTCCATCTCCTATGAACATTGCAGAATATCCCTTTTCTTTTACCTCTTTCACAAAATCTACTTTTTCACTTGGGATACATTCTGCGTTCCAGTATTCTATTTCAAGTTCATCTGCGATTTGGGAGGCGACGCTTTTGCGGTCACCGGTTACCATTGCAACGATTTGGAGTTTTTGTTCTTTGAGAGTAGCGATAATTTCTTTAGATTCATCTCTTGCCTCATCTCTTAGCCCAATCCAGCCGATAGGTTTATTTTCTTTTACTACAAAAAGAAGGCTGAAACCTCCATTTTCTTCCTCTTTATAGTCGGGAAAAGCAGTCATGTCGATATTATTTTCTTTCATCCACGCACGATTACCTACGAGAACCTGCTTCTTTTCAAGAGTTGCCAATATACCACGTCCGGGTTTTTCTGAGAGTTTATCGGGAACGGAGAGGGAGAGGTTTACTTTTGATGCGAGTTGTTTAACTGCCTTTGCAACAGGGTGATTGCTATGTTTTTCTGCACTTGCAGCGATTTTAAGCAACTCTGAAGAGTCAATTCCGTCGGAAGGCGCAAGTTTATCAACAGCAAGAGAACCTTTTGTCAATGTACCTGTTTTATCAAAGATAAATGCATTAATTCTGGCTATTTTTTCGATATTATTAACGTCTTTTATGAGGATTCCCAGTCGTGCAGCAGCAGATAGGGCTGCAATCATTGCTGAAGGGGTTGAAAGAATAAGTGCAATAGGACAAGACGCTACTAATAATGCAACTGAACGGCTGAAATCGCGTGTAAAATACCATACAACGAGTGCAATTATTAAGATTACAGGAGTGTAATAAAAGGCATATTTATCTATCATACGAACGAAAGGGAGTTTAGATTTTTCTGCATTGAGGATTAATTCTCTTACTTTTCCAAGTGTTGTATTTTTTCCGGCTTTTTGTACTTTCACTTCAATAACACTGCTTAAATTTGTAGTACCTGCAAAGACACTATCATCTTTTTCTTTGTCAACAGGAAGGGATTCTCCAGTTATATTGGCTTCCTGAATGGATGAATTTCCTTTGATAATCTTTCCATCAGCAAGAATATTTTCTCCGGGGCGAATTTCAATTATATCGCCTGGTTTCAATTCTTCCGGATCAAGCATTTCTGGACCTTTTTTGTCAGTATTTTTCCGTCTTGCTTTGCCTGGGGAGACTTTTGCAAGAGCTTCGAGGGATGCGTGAGCGCCACTGGCTGTTTTGGATTCTACTATAAGGCTTAAGAGCATAAAAAAGGCTATTCCGCCTGCCATCTGAAAATTCTGCTGAATAAAAGCTGCCATTACTGCAATGACTGCCAGTTCATTCATCCTTACTCTACCGGAAGTAATATTATTAAACAAAATCCTCATCATTGGTAGGAGAATTATTGCAACTCCAACTGCTGCACTGAATGCTGCAGTCATGCCATCGTCATGTATCCAGTAATCACAGATAAATGAATTAAGCAGAAATATGCCTCCTGCCAATGCCCACAGGAGCATAATAAGTGTTGATTTTTCGGTTTTACTAATTATTTTTGTCATTTTTGTCATCTTTTTTTTCATCCTGCATTCGTTCTAAAAGGATCCGAAGTTCCCCGTTTTTTCTCTTGCTTAGAAGGAATTTTTCTTCGGCATTGTTCAGTACCTTGGTTATAGATTCTTCGTATAGTCTTCTTTTCAGGAGTTTTGGATTTTTTTTGTATTGAACGAGCATATCATTAAAATATGTAGCATCTGCTTTTGTATTATTAATTTTTCTAGTTTTATAGGATTCTGCTTTTGTAATAATTCCTGATGCATTAGCGTGTGCCTGATTAACAGTTTTTGATAGATAGTTTTTTGCTTTATTCAAGGCTTCGCTCATCTTCAATTCTTCTTCTACAACGGCATCAAAAGCCTTTTTAAGTTGTCTTGGTGGCACTTTTTCATCGAGATTAATTCTTTCGAGTTTTATGCCCAGTTTCATTGTTCGTGCTTTTTCGGCAACGAAGCGTTCTACTGTTGTTCTTAGTGTTTCTATATTTGTTCTCCATGCCTCATCAATTGTCATTTTAGAAACAATATTATTTACGGCATTCTCCAAGATAAAACGCAGTAACAACTCCGGATCTTTAGCATGCATTACATAATTTATGGGGTCATTCACTGAATAGCGGAGAGTCCATTTGTAGTGGATTATATTTTTATCTCCGGAAAGGACATATCCATCTATTCCCGGCTTTAAAGTCTGAGGCAAAGGTCCTGTCTGAAATCCAGTCCTCTTTTCTTCATCTGAAAGAGCATACCAAAATGAATTAGATGAAACAGAGTTTACCCGTGCTGTTGATATTTTAATAACTTCATCTATGGGATATGGAAATGCAAAATGCATCCCGGGTTTAAGTATTGCATTTTTTTGATTTTCGGAGATTTTTCCAAAGCGCAAGCGAACACCAGTTTCGTGTTGGTCTATAACGACGAAACTACCTACAAGCATAACAATGAGTACAAACGCACAGGCTATTTTAAGGATAAAAAAGCAAATTTTGAGTGCATTCTCAAATGCTTCCCGTCCGGCATCAAGCTGACTGGCAGAATCTATTTGCGGGATTGGTTTCATTTTTCGTTTTGTCTCTCTTTAAGAAGATTATAGGGAGGAGTATCACGATCAAGAATTATAGTTGATTTTGTTTTGAGAGTACTTTCAAGAGCCTCCAATTTTCGTAGAAAGAGAGCAAATTCAGTATCTTTTTTAAAAATAGCATAATGTTCCGCTGCTTTGGAATCGCCTTGTCCACGAATACTTTTTGCTTTGCTTTCTGCATCTGAGATGATTTTATTTTTTTCTTTATCTGCTTTGGCTATTATTTCTGCAGCTTTTCTTTCGCCCTCTGCACGATAACGGCTTGCAATGCGCTCTCTTTCTTTACGCATTCTTTCAAAAACATTTCCGGAAATACTTTCCGGAAGACCAATGCGCTTAATCCCCAGAGTCTCAACTGCTATTCCATATTGTGTTTCTGTGGTTTTGGCTACTTGTTTGATGATTTCATCTTCAATCAGTGCAAAACGAACCTCTTTTTTATCTGTTGAAATAAGATGACTGACCGGATGCTGGCTAAGGACGGCATTTTTAGCACTTCTTATTAGGCCTTCAAGTATTCTTCCGGCTTCTTTGATGGATCCTACTCTTTCAAGAAAAAGGACCGGATCAATAATTTTCCAGCCTGCAAACATTGAAAGGATTAAATTTCTGCTATCCTGAGTATATGTTTCTTCAAAACGACCTTCAAAGATCTGAATTCTTGCATCATATTTGTATATTTTTTCTATTGGCCAGGGGATTTTCCAGTGAAAGCCAGGTTTTGCAATAGTTTCTGTTGTTTTGCCAAAAATGGTTGTAATTGCTATTTCTGTTGTTCTAACCTGATATGAACATGTCATAAAGATGAAGAAAAGCAAAAAAATCAGTCCTGTAACCCATAATATAGAGTTTCGTTTTTTATCTGTAGTTTCAGTATCCATTTTATTTATCCGTGGTTAATTAAAAAAAACTTGTGTGCAAGAATGTTTACGTTAATAAGATAACCTCATTATCTCTTTAGGCAAATTGGCAGCATATTTTTTTGAAAATTGATGAAAAATTTAAAATAAGGAACCTTTTATTTGGCACTATAGGTACTATTTTATAGACATGGAATTAGTGAAAGAGATTTTTTTTTCATGAAAAATTTTATAAATCAGACTTATATTAGTAGACTTATCAAAGGTTAACAATACGTATGAAATACAGACTTAATTCAGTGCAGCAAAAAGCTGTGAGAGTAGTAGATGGACCACTTCTTATCTTAGCTGGGGCAGGCACAGGAAAGACCTCGGTTATTACACATAGAATTGAATATATGGTAAAATCGGGGATATTGCCGGCAAATATTCTTGCGGTTACTTTTACCAATAAGGCGGCTCGGGAAATGAAATCACGTCTGCATCAAATGCTTGGAAAAAAGAAAGGTTTTGAGCTTAAAATAGGGACTTTTCACTCTTTGTGTGCAGGAATACTTAGAAAATACATTCATTTATTAGGATATCACAGTGATTTTTCGATTGCAGATACAGAGGATCAGAAGGGTGTTCTTTCACAGATTATTACGGAAGAAAAGCTTTCTCGGGATGAGTTTGACTTAAATATGGTGCGCAATAGAATTTCTTCAGCAAAAAGCAGTCTTCTTACTCCGGACGGAATCCTAGGTAACAATATAAGTTCTGAGACAATTGCTGGGATATGGAGATTATATCAGAAGCGAATGAAGGATCAGAATATGGTTGATTTTGATGATTTGCTTGCGCTTACAATTGAATTATGGAAAACAAATTATGATGTTCTTCAAAAACATAGAGAACATTTTAAATATGTAATGGTGGATGAATATCAGGATACCAATCACATTCAGTTTTCGCTTATAAATATGCTTTCAGAGACTAATCGGAATCTTTGTGTGGTTGGAGATGATGATCAGTCCATATATGCTTGGCGTGGAGCTGATGTGAGTAATATTCTTAATTTTCAAGAAAAATTTCCTGAGACCAAGATAATTAAGCTGGAGCAAAATTACAGATCCACAAAAAACATATTGAAAGCTGCACACAGTGTTATATCCAACAATCCGGAAAGGTATGATAAAAAAGTATGGTCAGATCATTGCGACGGAGATTTGATTAAATGCATAAAAACGGAGAATGCCGAAAAAGAAGCTGAATTTCTTGCACGATTTATTCGTGAAGAAAAAATACAGAAACAACTTAGATTCGATGATTTTTCTATTCTTTTTAGAAGTAATTATCAATCTAGGTCATTGGAAAAAGCTATGAGACAGAATTCTATTCCTTACAGACTTATAGGTTTGTCATCATTCTTTGAGCGCAAGGAGGTTCGTGATGCACTGGCATATCTGAAGATTCTCATAAATCCGAGTGACCGAGTAAGTTTTCGTAGAATTCTGAATGTACCTCCACGACGAATAGGAAGCACAACTATTCAAAAACTAAATTCACACATAATTCAGACCGAAGGATCATTTCTTGATGCAATGATTAACAAAAAGATAGTCAACTCTTTGCCTAATAATACCAAGATTTCAATTGAAGAATTTACAAAGCAACTTAAGAAATACAGGGGAATATTATATAGTAATAAACAAAGTTGCTCGCGCCTTGCAGGAGATTTTCTTATAGATATAGGATATACAAATAATCTTGGAAAAATTTATAAACCCAGATCAGAAGCAGAACAGAGATACGAGAATGTATGCGAATTCATAAATGATTTGACTTACTTTGAAAATAATATTGTTAAGCCGGGACAAAAAGCTAAGAAGATTTTGAGGGATTATCTGGAATATTGTAGTTTAAAAGACGACAAAGATAAGACAGAAGATGACAAAGATTCTGAGGGAGGAGTTGCCCTTTTGACTGTTCATTCTGCAAAGGGACTTGAGTTTCCATATGTGATTTTGGCAGGCATGGAGCAAAAACTCTTTCCTCATGAACATTCTCTCAAAGATGGTCAGGGAAATGAAGAACGCAGACTTTTTTACGTTGCTGTAACGAGAGCAAAACAAAATCTTGCTCTTACTTACGCAAATACAAGAAAACGCTATGGAAAAGCAGAATTACGCAGACCATCACAATATATAGACGAACTTCCTGAGGATCTTGTTGAAAAAATAAAAGCAGAAGATGCATTTAAAGTTGCTTCTGAAGAACAGGTTGATGACTTTTTCAAAAGAATGAAAGAACGCATGAAGAATTAGGCGTACACGAACAATTTTTTTGCTTTTTTAAAACTTTTTTGAGGAGGGGGTGAACTAGTGAGGGAAAGACAATATTATATCAAAAGGAATTTTTAATGAAATTTTGCTAAATCTTTTCCTATATTTTTTGCCAATTCAGCGACTCCCACACCTTTCACTGCTTTATTGTTTATTGTGCCCGAAATTGTACAGGCTTTCCATATTTTCTGATTTTTGCAGGCAGGAATAATCTTCAAATTCCAGTCAACCTGTGGTGCTGATAATTGCCAACCTGTTGATAGTTCTTTAAGAGTAAATTTTTCAACTTTCTCACGTTTACCATTGGCGTGATTGATTTCCAGCAGAGTCATAGCAACTGTGTCTGTGGTTTTATCCCAGATTTTAAACATGATAGCTTCTTCATTATTGTCTAATTGAATTGACCACCACTGGTAAGAATAATTCATATTCATTACAAAGGATGCTCCTAGCCATTGCCGGTCGATCCATTGAATTCCCTTTACTTTTTCTTTGACCCCATTTATAGTGAGGAATCCTTCTGTTTTTACTCTGGTTTGGGAATAATAACCACTGGTTCCCTTTGGTTCTTTAATATATCCTGTTCCATTAATAATCAGGGGAGGTTTTATCATCAAAAGATCCAGATCTACTGTATATTCGAAATGAGGGTTTTTAACATTAATATAGTATTCATACTGAAAAGGCATGTGTTCACCTTTCCACTTAAAATAGTTCCCATCTGCCGCTTTTATATCTGCATGTCCTTTGGCGAAACGAAGGAGTTTTTTTTGACATCTATAAGAATACGTTTTTGAATTTTTGATATCTACAAAAGTAGTTATTACATGCGGAAATTGTCCCATAAGAATAGCTTCTATAGGATCATAGGTAATAAAAGTTGAGAACAAAAAATATTTTCTTCCGTCCTCGGTTGTGAGATGCGAATAAAAAGCAAACCATTCCATTATGGTATACGGAAATTCTGTTGGAGAATGTATGCCTTCGTCTCGTGGAAATGAAAGTTTTCCTTTGTTGTATGGATATGTTAATAGTGCTTGTTTTGATGTCAATTCAGC
This sequence comes from Verrucomicrobiota bacterium, assembly GCA_034660375.1. Taxonomy (GTDB): domain Bacteria; phylum Verrucomicrobiota; class Lentisphaeria; order UBA2565; family JAYEIY01; genus JAYEIY01. The sequence goes on along the minus strand of JAYEIY010000242.1, from coordinate 17,947 downwards.
CTTTAGTAATTGAGTATCTTCACAAAAAATATTCTGTTGAGGAAATAGAAAATTAAGAGTAAAAATAAGAAGAATTAAATATAGATAATTAGTCATTGCGTAAAAGGGCTTTTTTGGTATATTCGAAGTCATTTCGTAGATGGTTTGTTTAGATAGGATTATCATTTTAGAGGTTTTCGTTTTGAATTAGAATGAGTTTGGAAGATGTCATTCCATAAATAACTTCATCTACGGAAAAGGCAACAAGTTTTATAGAATATTCTCCATTTTTCAGGTTGGTTGTATCCCAAAGGTAATAGTCTTTATCTATGTTATCTGTCAATAACTTGAATTCTTTATCCTTTTTACGATAAAATAGGCGATATTTCAGGGGATTCCCATCATCAGGATTTTGGACAGACCAGGAAATTTTAATTTTTCCTTGCAATTTTTCTTTGGTTAAAGGTAATTTGAGTTGGAGTTGAGGTTTTTTAAACTTATGAACTAGTTCCGCAAATGCTTTTCCCTTAACTTTTTTCCCTGCCACTGTGCCTTCTACAGCACAACTGCCTTCCCAAAAATAGAATTTTCCCAAAGGAATGTTAGGTAGTGGAATCAATTGATTTTTAAAATCCGGGGTAATGATAAGGTTCACTTTTCTGACAGGTTCCAATATTTGCCATTTGATAGAGTAGTAATCAGATGTTGGTGGTTTCCAGAAAGCCAGACGTTTCAATTGGAAGTCAACAGTACTTCCTGTGGAGGAATCACTGAGCATCCAGCCAAGACCTCCAAATCCTTTATGTTTCTGGAGTCTATTGTTTTTATCAAATATATTACTAACCATATATTCTTCGCCATTATCAAGTTGTACAGAAAACCATTCGTAAGAGTCTTTTTGCATTAAAGGCACTGGAGAAACCATGAAAGGTCCCCATTGATGATCCATCCATCCGATTCCTTCTACTTTTATCTTTTTGCCTCCAATCTGAATTGTCCCAGTCGTCTTCATTCGTGTAAGAGAGTAATACCATGAATGTCCTGATTGTCCAACTTGAACATATCCATTTTCTCCAACGATAAAAGGTGGTTTTATCGGTTCCATTTCAAGGTGTACAGATGTATTTTGTTTGCCATGTACATCTAAAACATAATTAAATGGGATTAGAGTTCCATCTTTTTCCTTTTTTACATAGAAATGGTCAAGACTACTCGCATTAGTATGAGTAATATCCAAAGAGCCTTCCTTTGATGCTAAGAAACCTATTTTTGTTGCCGTATATATTTTATTGTTATCAGATGTAGAAATATTAAATAATCTTAGAGATATTCCTATCACAGGCTTAAAAAAACAAATCATAACAGAGTAGCTTTTGCCCGAAGAATCGTTCAATGTAAAATTTGTATACCACCACTCCATGGTTACGGATGGATCTGTATGATGAGAACCTTCGTCTTTGGGAAAAACAATCTTGGTTCCATTGGGTTTATATGGGTATTTTTTCCATTCATCAAGTGCTTTTCCTATGCTTGACAATGGAAAAATTGTTGCAGATAGAAGTATTAGTAAAGAAATAACTTTCACTTTATTTTTAATTAAATTCATGATTTTATTTTTATTTAATTTTACGTTTTTATATGGGAGGATGTTACTCCGGTAATAAACTTAACGGGGATTAAGCGTTTTTCAGATGGACGCGAATTTCTTGAATTAATTTGGTTTGCCTTTGAATAGATCATACCAGATACCCCTCCGTCAACTCGATAGAAAGCGGATATTGTTTTTTAACGATTATGTTGATTGATAATCTCTTTTCGGTTCAACTATAGAGTCATTTCAGTATTAGAGCAAGCCATTAACTGAGATTCCGTATTTAAAAATAATGCCCTTCATCGTAATCATAAAATTTTTCTAGAGAGGAGCATCATTTATCTACAAAATTCGCAGATAAATTATTCTTATTCTCTGCTCTTAAATTGCAGAACTGTGCAAAAACTGGTTTTGCCATCTTTATATCAGCTGACTGATGACAGTCGAAGCAGTCTGGATCTGTATCATTCAGCAATATTGGTAAGCTACCATCTTTTTCCTGATATTGAAAAAAATTATTTACTCCTCCTGTCCCGTACTTAAGTGCCTGCTTTTTCAAGCCTTTATCACTTATTTTTTTGCAATCCCGAGAAGCCCTTAAATGTCCAGAACGAATCCCAGTCCCAAAGGCTTTTTGAATATACACCGCCCGGATCAAGATAGGAATACTTTAATATCCCACCGGCTTCATGAAATGTCTGCTGTACATTCTCAAGAACGGCATTTTATAATATATTGTCATTTTTTTTGTTCATATATCTTCTTAAATAGACATTGCACGAAAAGCCTTTTTCTGTTTGCAGTTCTCTTTTGAGTAAATAACACCTAAAATCATTATTAAGTCATTATTTAACAGTTGGCTTGGTGATTAATAACTAAAAATTAAAAGAAAGTAATGTTTGAACTATATTAATGTTGTCTTTTGGATTGTTTCAGTTAGATTAATAAAATTAAATAGGCATTGCATGAAAAGTTTTTTTCGCTTCGCTCGAAGATTTTTCGTACACTGTTTGTTTCTGTGTGCAGTTGTTTTTTGAGCAAATAATACTTAAAATCATTATTAACGAGTCAGTATTCATCTAAAATAAAGTTCAAAATCTCTAATTTTGAACTTATACAGTCTGTATGAAAAGGTTTTTGCTTTTTAAAAACCTTTTAGTGCAGGGTTTTAATAATTTCGTGAACCTGTAAATCCTATTTAACATGAAAACAACAGAGATACAAATAATTTTTCAGCCAACTGGCAAGAGAGTTTATGTCTTACCTGGTACTCTATTGCTTGAAGCTGCAGGGCAGGCGGGGATTGTTTTGCAGACTCCCTGTGGAGGAAAGGGGACCTGTGGAAAATGCCTGGTTAAAATTTCTTCTACAGATCATGATGCAGTAACTGGTGGTTCTAGTTCTTTTTTTACTGACGAAGAGTATGCACAGGGATATCGTCTAGCTTGCAAGACTAAAGCATACAAAAAACTAACCATTGAGATTCCTCCTGAATCTACCTTTGAAAATGAACACAAAATACTGACTGTAGATTATGGGAAAAAAGCTCATTTGAATCCAGTTTCATATAAAAAATATTTTAAACTTTCTGAACCCACAGCAGAAGATGCTCGTTCTGATATGCGACGACTTCTGGATTCTATAGGTAATATAAAAGTCTCCTACAATATATTGCGACAACTTCCGAAATTTTTAAGAGAAAAAAACTGGTGTGGGACTGCAGTTATTTCGGATGGCAAATTAATTGCTTTAGAAGAAGGAAAAAATTTGAATATTTATGGCGTGGCCTTTGATATTGGTAGTACAACTGTTGTTGGAACGCTTTACGGACTTTGTTCCGGAAAAGAATATTCTGTTGCATCAAAAATGAATGCTCAGGCAGCCTATGGTGATGATGTAATTTCAAGAATAGAAAAAGTTCGAGAGAACTATGACAATCTTTATAAGCTTCAGAATGCAATAATAGGAACAATAAATGAGATACTTAACTCACTTGCCAAGCAAGCAAGCATTTCTACAGATCTTATTTATGAGGTTGTTTTGGCAGGCAACTCAACTATGCAGCAGATCTTTTACGGGATTGATCCATCTCCTTTAGGAGAAATTCCTTTTGCACAGGCATTTGATGATTCACTTACTGTTGACGTAGTACATACCGGACTTAATGTTCATTCTGGTGCACTGATTTATATATTTCCACAGATTGGTGGTTTTGTTGGAGGTGATACTGTTGCAGGCATGGTAGCATCACGCCTGGATAAATGGGAAAAATCAGTCCTCTTTGTTGACATTGGAACTAATGGCGAAATAGTACTTGCCTATAAAAACAGATTGCTTGCTACATCAACAGCCGCCGGTCCTACTTTTGAAGGTTCCGGGATCTCACAGGGAATGAGAGCCGCAAAGGGAGCAATTGAAAAAGTAATTCTCAAAGATGATGTTCTAATAAATGTTATTGGTAATAAACTACCATTGGGAATATGCGGAACCGCTTTGATTGATACCATTGCAGAACTTTTGAGAATAGGAATTCTTGATTCAACGGGACGCATCTTAAATGTCGATGAAATAGAAAATGATTTGCCGGAAGCATTGTTAAAGAGAATAATAATCTTAGAAGACAAACCAGCTTTTGAGCTTGTTTCTGTCAATGAAACGGGCATTGGAAAAGCAATTGTTATTACGCAAAGGGATATTCGTGAGTTTCAGCTTGCCTCCGGTGCTATTCGTGCTGGGATCAATATATTACTAAAGCAGGCTGGACTTCTTGCAGATGATTTAAGTGCCATATTGCTTGCAGGAGCATTTGGGAATTTTATAAGAAGGAAAAATGCACGTAGAGTGGGTCTCTTACCACAAATTTCGCACGAAAAGATTAGATTTGTAGGTAATGCAGCTTCTCTAGGAGCAAAAATGGCTCTTCTATCCAGAGACGAAAGAAATTATGCGACTGAAATACGTCAAAAAACTGAACACATTGATTTGTCTCTTGATCCGGAGTTTCAACTGGAATTTCAAATGGCAATGTTGTTTCCCGAAAAGTCATAAATCGTTAACCATTAACCATTAACCATTAACCATTAACCATTAGGTCTTTATGTTAAAACACAGATTATTAAGTGGTACAACAATTATTTTTGTTCTTTTGGGGGCATTTTTTATGTCGCCAATGATTTCTATCCCTATCTTTTCAATTTTGTGTCTTTTCTGGATAAGTGGAGGGGTCATTGAGCTTTTTGATATAGTTGAAAAACTGGGGTTGGATGGGCATAGAGATTTAACTCTTCTTGCCGGGATTCTTCTTTTCTTTTCTACTATGTTGGCGGGCGTAATGCAAGAGAGTAGATTTATAGAATATACAGGCGGGCTTGTAATTATTTTTTACATCATTGCCTTGTTTGTATCTGAATTCAAGACCAAAGATAAGGCTGTTTCAATAAAGAGAAATATTGTATCAATAGGTTGCTTTATCTATATTTGCTGGGGACTGAATTCTATCGCAAAATTATATTTTCTTTGTGACAATGGACCTTTTTTAGCTTTTTTTATGATAATGGTAACCAAATCTAGTGATATTGGGGCTTATTTTACGGGAACCTTGACTGCGCGCTCAAAAAATGGTAATCACAAAATGATTCCGAATATAAGTCCCAAGAAAAGTTGGGAGGGTTTTTTCGGAGGAATTATTGCGAGTATTATTCTGTCCTTATTCTTATATTTATTTTTCTCAAAATCCCTTATCGTAGGAGAAAATCAGGTTATTGGTTATTTTTCTGCAATTCTTTTGGGAGTTTTGCTAGCTTCCATTGGTTTTGTCGGAGATATTGCTGTATCAATGATGAAACGTGCTACACAAATCAAGGATTCAGGCAGTTTTTTTCCGGGAATGGGAGGTTTTTTAGATATTCTTGACAGTCTTATTTTGACTGCTCCTTTCTTTTATTATTATGTTATGTTGTACAGTTCTTGATAATCACCCAGATAAAACAAACCATAAATTAAATACTTGACCTCTTCTCGATAATGAGACATATTCAGAAGAGCACGAAAATTTTTTATATTATAGTAGTGAATACTTGCCAGACAAAATAACAATAAATATAGGGAAAAGTTCTATGAAGAAAAATATGAAAAAAGATATTTACGAAAATCCATTGATTACTAGATATGCCGGAAATGAAATAAGTCAAAATTGGTCTCCTCAAAAAAAGTTTTCAACATGGAGACGTATGTGGTTGGCTCTTGCTACTGCCGAAAAAGAATTGGGATTGCCAATCTCTGATAAACAGCTCGAAGAAATGAGCGCACATCTTGATGATATTGATTTTGAGTACGCTGCAAAAAAAGAAAAAGAGTTTAGACATGACGTAATGAGTCATATTCATACTTTTGCGAAGAGTTGTCCCTCTGCTGCACCAATAATTCACCTGGGCGCAACAAGTTGCTTTGTCGGAGACAATACGGATTTGATCCAGATAAAAGATGCAATGAATATAATAAAAGTGAAGTTGATTAAGCTTATTGCCAGTTTGCGTACATTCTCAATGGAATATAAAAATCTGCCTACTCTTGGATTTACACATTACCAACCCGCACAATTAACAACTGTCGGAAAACGTGCATCCCTATGGCTACAGGATTTTCTTATTGACTTTGAAAGACTTGAAGATGAATTGGAAAATCTCCCATTCCGAGGAGTAAAGGGAACAACAGGAACACAGGCAAGTTTTCTTGAACTCTTTAAAGGCGATCACGAAAAAGTAAAAAAATTAAATATTCGTGTGGCAGAAATTATGGGATTTAAAAAAACAATTCCTGTTTCTGGACAAACCTATACACGGAAAATGGATTTTTATATAGTCAGCCTCCTCTCCGGGATTGCGCAGTCCGCACATAAAATGTCAACTGATATCAGATTGCTTGCTAATCTAAAAGAGATAGAAGAACCATTCGGTAAAAAACAAATCGGCTCAAGTGCAATGGCATACAAACGAAATCCAATGCGCTCAGAAAGAATATGCTCTCTTGCAAGATATGTTATGAGCCTATTGGAAAATACTGCAATGACACACTCCACCCAATGGTTCGAACGCACTCTTGATGACTCCGCAAATCGTAGAATTGTCTTACCCGAAGCATTCCTTGCTGTTGATGCAATACTTTCTATTGCAAACAATGTTTGTAGTGGATTGAATGTATGGCCTCTTATTATCAAAAAAAGAATTGAAGCAGAACTTCCCTTCATGGCAACTGAGAATATTCTTATGGAGTGTGTTAAGTCCGGCGGAGACCGGCAGGAATTGCATGAAGCAATAAGAATTCACAGCATGGAAGCATCCCGTAATATAAAAGAAAAGGGTAATCCCAATGATTTGATAGAACGGATAAAAAATGATGATAAATTTGCGGTAGTAAAAGATATTCTTGATAAATTGCTTGATCCGCAGGCTTATGTAGGACGCTCCTCTGAACAGGTAGAGGAGTTTGTCTTTTCTAATGTAGATCCAGTGCTCAAGCAATATAAAACTATTTTTAATGAGAAAGACGAAGAGTTAAAAGTATAAACTTGAAAAATAAAGGAATTTTATGTCAATAGATATACCTCTTGCAGAAAAAAATTATACTCTTAATTCAAGCAAGATTATTGCGTTGGGATTAAATTACCTTGATCACATAAAAGAAAGTCGGTCTGTTGATGTCTCTAATTTTACAGATAAAATTCCTAAAGAACCCGTTCTCTTTTCCAAAACCCCAAATGTTTTGATTGGTAATGGAGACAATATAATCATTCCAGAATTTCTGAAAGAATATGATTTTGATAATTGTAGGGTGGATTATGAAGGTGAACTTGCTTTTATTATTAAAAAAAGATGCAAAAATGTATCAAAGGCAAATGCTTTGGATTATATTCTTGGTTTTACCTGTATGAACGATGTAAGTCAGCGTAATTTTCAAAGAAATGACAAATCAGGCTGGTTTAGAGGCAAATCTCTTGATACATTCGGTCCCATAGGTCCCAAAATTGTACCTGTAAACGAAATAGGAGATCCGCAAAACCTCAAAATTGAATCTAGACTCAACGGCAAAGTTGTTCAGTCATCAAATACCAAATACATGATCTTTAAGATTCCTGAAATCATAGCATTTGTCTCAAAAAACTTTACCCTTGAAGCAGATGATATAATTTTGACAGGTACTCCAAGTGGTGTAGGTCCCATAAAACCCACAGATACAGTCGAAATAGAAATAGAAAATATTGGGATCCTCCGAAATCCGGTTGTATAGGAACACCGAGCCCTGGGAATGCCGAGCCTTCGATCGGCAAAAAAAAGTATTAAGCTAAGTAGGAGTTTGGCGTTTTTAGAGTGTGCCAAGCAGAGGTTTGGCGTTCCCGAGGGGGAAGAGCGTTTCTGGTGGATCTAATCCTGTTCGTGATGATAGCTATAGGTATTTCCTGATCTGATAACAACATCAAATGAGAGTTGATTTATTACTATTCCAAGTATATTCGTTTTGCTTTTTTGCAAAGTCTGGATTGCTCTTAGTAGCAAATGTCTTGATGTAGTATCGGATTGGTATACAAGAATACTCCCATCAGCAATAGTTCCGACAATACTGGAGTCGGAAACGGGCAGTGTCGGTGGAGTGTCAATAATTACATAGTCATATTCCTTTTTCAGATTTTCAATTAAATCTTTAAAGGATTGTGAGAGCAGTAATTCCGAGGGATTTGGGGGAAGTGTTCCACACGGTAAAATATGGAGATTGTCAATACCCTGTGTATCTACAAGTTCGTCCCATTTTGAATTTCCCATAAGTATATCCGTAAAAGTTCTAATTGTAGCTTCCTGTTTAACCGTTCCAATAAGTAAATCACTCAATCCGGGATGTTTATCTATTTTAAAAAGAGGAGCGATTCTCGGATTTCTCATATCTGCTTCGAGTAGCAAGGTAGATTTACCCATTTGTGCAAGAGCGATTGCCAAATTTGAAGCTGTAAGAGTTTTTCCTTCTCTTGGGCTGGCACTTGTTATAGCGATAACATATCCGGTTTGGTTAAGTGTTCCCACAGCAAATTGAATATTTGTACGCAAGGTTCTATATGCCTCGGCTGTCATTGAAAGGGAATCGTATTTTAATAGTATTTTCTTTTCAAGGTCTCTTGGTTTTAGAGGTCTTTTGAATGGCATACATCCATAAAATAGATTAAGAAGTAAATTCAATAATGCAGTGATAGGGGTAGTGATTTTTTTTTGTATGTCCTCTTTTCCCAGCAGGGGGATATGTGCAATCACAGGCATTCCTGTTATATGTTCAACATCTTCTATTTTTCCGATGGATGTATCAAAACCTTCCCATACGAATGCTAATATACATCCGAGAATAAGGCCGAACAAGGCTCCGACAGTAATATTCATTTGTTCATTAGGTCTTAATTTACTTGCAGAATTTGCTTTGGAGATAATAGAGATTTCATCTTTTGCTTTTGATCGTTTTGCTTCATAGTCAATATCGGCTTTTAGATAATGTTCTCCGAGAAGTTTTCGTAAAGCTGTTTTTTCCTCATACTGAGTTTGTAATTCCGAGTATCGTCTATTTACACCAGGAATATTCTCCAATCGTTTTTTTATTGCATCTATAATTCTTCTATGTTTGATAATCTTAGGATGCGTTTCTTTGTATTTTTCTTTTAATCTTTCGTGTTCTATTAGTGCATTTGTAAGTTCATCCTGATATATACTTGCAGTTCCCAGAAAATTATTTTTCTGTGAAATTTGCTTTAATTCATCTTTTGTCTTTTCTATTTCCATTTTTATTCTTTCGATTTGTTGACCTATAAAGTCTCTGGTTTCTCTTGCCTCCTGTGTCTTGTTTTTCCAATAGTCTGCTCTATAAACCATTGCAAGAACATTTACAATATTTGTAACTACTGAAGTATATGGTCCCGAAGCATTAATGGAAATAATATTACTCTGCGGGACTATATTTATGTTGATAAAATTAGCAAGAACTCCCTTATTTAAAGAATTTAAGTATGCTTGCTCTTGCATAGAAAAAGATATTTTTGTTATTTCGTCTAGATATTCTTTGTAGTACTCTTTGTTTGCACCTTTAAGGAAAGGACTGTTTATTCTTTTTTGAAGGATACTGAGGGTTGTTTCGAGGATAATCGATTTATTTTTCATCAAGGTTATTTCTGCAGCCAAACTATTGCCACTTGAACCATACCAGGTTATTTGACCACCTCTAATTGTTGCCATAGGTTGTCGTGATGAAATCTTAACCATACATCTTGACTGATAAACCGATTTTTGTTTTATGGTATAGAAAACTACGGCTGAAAGTACAGTTAAAAAAATAAAAATAACCAGAAATAATCTTTTTTTCAAAATCATCCAATAATCTGATATATCAACATTCAGGGTTTTATTATTTGTATTCTGAATATCCATAGAATTCCCTTTTTTATTTATTCTTGTTTACAACATTTTATTTTTTGAAAATGAAGATATATTCTAATATAATTTATATTGATAAAAATAAAAGCAAATAATGAAAAAAATTCCACATTCACAGCCTTTTTTTGATAAAGCAGATGAGGGTAACTTACTCAATGTATTGCAAAAAAGATATGTTTCAAGGGGGGATTGTGCCATTAGGTTTGGAGAAAAAGTGGCTGGCACACTATCTAAAAAGTGGGCTATCCCTACCCAAAGTGGCACAGATGCTCTGGTTGCGGCACTTTATATCTTGAACCTTCCTAAAAAATCTAGAGTTATTGTTCCTGCTTACATGTGTGGTGCTGCTGTTGATGCATTAAAAATCCTTGATCTAACTCCTGTTCCCATTGATATTAACCGTAAAACTTTAGCTGTAGAGCCTAAATGGGTAAATGAAGAGGATAATATTCAGGCGGTTATTGCAGCGCATCTTTTCGGGATACCAGCTCCATTTCATCTTATTAACAAAAAAAATCTTATAGAAGATTGTGCTCAAACATTGGATATAGACATTGAGAATGGGATAAAAGTAGGTTCCTGTGGGAAGCTTTCGATATGTTCTTTTTATGCAACGAAGCTTCTGACAACGGGTCACGGGGGGGCCGTATCAGGTAATGAGGAACTTTTAAAAGAACGCTTAGATCAATTGTTTTCTCATGACAAGCAAGATTCTTTTTCTTTTCATTTACACTATTATATGTCGGATTTAAATGCGTCTCTTGGTCTTTCACAACTAAATAAGCTCGACTATTTAATAAAAAAACGCACATTAATTGCTAGTCGTTACAACAACGTTTTGACAGGTTCTGACAGAATTGCGCATACTATTTATTCACGCTATTTGATCGTTACTCATGAGGCAAATGAAGCAATAATAGATAATTTCCAAGTTGCTGGGATTGAAGCAAAACGTCCTGTCTATAAGCCTGTATACCAATATTTAAACCTCCCCTCTGAGAATTTTCCAAATTCACAATGGGCACACAATCACATCGTTTCTGTACCCCTGTATCCCGGAATGTCAGAAGAAAATATTATTAGAATTAAAAATTTTTTAGGAGAACATAAAGATGAAATGTGTTGCTGGCCACCAGCCTAATTTATATCCCTACGGAGGTTTTTTTGCAAAGGTTTCTTCTGTTGATCAATTTGTCATTGTAGAGAATACTCAATATGTAAAGAAGCAATATCATAACCGCAATCGGATAAAGTTGTTTAATGGCGATGTAAAATGGCTGTCTACTCCTGTTCTAACCAAGGGATGTTTCAAGCAAAACATAAATGAGGCAGAAATAGATAAACGTAAAAACTGGACTCATCGGCATAGGCAAACTTTATTGTATAATTACAAGACAGCTCCTTTTTTTGATTCTATTTTTCCTGAACTGGATCAACTACTTGCAAAAGAATGGAAATATATAAGTGAATTCTCTATTGCCTGTATTAAATTGTTTTTAAAAATGCTCGCCATAGAAACACCTGTTGTTATTGCATCGGAAATGGAAATAAGTGGTAAATCTACAGGGCTAATTCTTGATATATGCAAAAAAACAAATGCAGATGCATATTTGCATGGAAAACACAGCCGTGATTATGTTGATTTTGATTTTCTCAAAAAGCATGGGATAACAAACTATATACAGGATTTTCACGCAATCAAGTATCCTCAGACTTCTGGAGAATTCTCTGAGAACCTTTCAATTTTAGACATTCTTTTCAACTGCGGAAAAGAACGAGCTAGTAAAATATTGAAAAAAGGTAACAAAATAACGATGTTAGCAACCTATCGGGCTTAGCAAAAATTAAAACAAGTTTTAACATTTTACCAAACCCAACATCCTGCGAATTTTTAGGAATTTTTCAAATCCCGACAATTCATCCCCGCCGTCCTTCAGTCCTTCGGATTCTTCACTACCCACTTTGCATAGCCATGATGGTCATATACCTGGCATAATGGGGAACTTTTCTGTCAAACGGATAACCTTTTCTCTTACATGATTTATCAATTCCGTGTTATTTACATCATCTGCAATTTGAGAAATCCATCCTGCAATTTTTTTCATTTCTGCTTCCTGCATTCCTCTTGTAGTTACAGCTGTAGTCCCTATTCTAACTCCACTTGTAATCGTAGGTTTTTCAGGATCGAAGGGAATAAGGTTTTGGTTTACTGTTATGAGAGCCTTATCTAAAGCGGTTGAGAGGATATTGCCGGTCAATTTTTTGGGACGCAGATCAAGGAGCATCAAGTGATTGTCGGTCCCTCCCGAAACAATCCGGAATCCTTTTGATGAGAAAGTCTCTGCGAAGCAAACGGCATTTTTTAGTACTTGTTTTTGATATTTTTTAAAATCGTCAGACATTGCTTCTTTAAAGCAGACGGCTTTTGCAGCAATCACATGCATAAGAGGCCCCCCCTGTATTCCCGGGAAAATCTGTGAATTTATTTTTTTTATAAATTTTTTTTTTGATAGAATCAATCCTCCTCGTGGACCACGAAGAGTTTTATGGGTGGTTGAAGTCACAATGTCACAAAATGGGACAGGATTAGGATGTTGTCCTGTCGCAACCAGTCCGGCAATATGAGCCATGTCAGCCATTAAAAATGCACCAACTTCATCAGCAATTTCTCTAAAACGCTCAAAATCAATAATTCGGGGATATGCACTGGCTCCGGCAAGGATCAATTTAGGTCTATGTTTTAATGCTTTTTCTCTTAAAATATCGTAATCAATTTGTTCTGTTTCTCTATCTATTGCGTAACTGACAAAATTAAATAATTTTCCACTAAAATTTATTTTCATTCCATGAGACAGATGTCCTCCGTGATCAAGAGCCATTGCCAGTACTGTATCACCAGGTTCCAGCAAAGCAAAATATGCTGCCATATTTGCCTGACTTCCACTGTGTGGCTGGACATTTGCCGCTTCAGCATCGAAGATTTTGCAAGCACGTTTTATTGCAATACTTTCTACTTGATCTACAAATTCGCAACCATTATAGTAGCGTTTTCCAGGGTATCCTTCGGCATATTTATTTGTCAGGCAAGTACCTTGTGCTTCCATTACGGCAGCACTGACAATATTTTCGGAAGCAATAAGTTCTATTCCTCTTTTTTGTCTTTTTCTCTCTTTTTTTACTGAGTTATATATTTCTGTATCAGCACAACGTAATGCCACAAGGTCATGGTAACTATCTCTTTCCAATTTTAGGAGACGACGTATATGTCTTTCTTCAAATGAGAATGGAGTGTCCAACCATTTTTTGATTATAGAAATACTCTTCTCAAGTGGTAATTCTGTAGTGCCAGGGACTATAATATTTGTGCAGTTGTGTTCTCTGCATTTTTCTGCAACATTTTCATTGTATGCAAAAGCAGCTCTAATACCTGAAAACCTATTTGCATGCATTATCATGCCCACACCAGATGTGCAGAGTAATATCCCACAAGTGATTTCCCCTTGATTAAGCGCATTGAGAAGTTTTGCAGCAAAATCTGGATAATCATCCTGTGCATCCAGAATCTCAGGTCCAAAATCAATAACTTTTAGATCATTAAACTTATTTAAAGCATCTACAATCTCATTTTTTCTAAAAAATCCTCCATGATCAGAAGCTATACCTACAATAATCTTCTTCCCATGCCAATCGATAATTTTATTCATAATTGATCCCTCCAATATTAGTTTCTATACAAAAATCTTAAGGCTAAAATTTTAAACTTCATATTTCTTTAAATATATTTAATTCCTTGCTTACGTCTAGCCTTGAATCTCTCATTTTATGAATTACTTTAATTTTCTTTGTGGCTATTTCGCTTTTATGAGTGAAAAAAGCCTATACAGACAGTGTATGAAAGGTCTTTCAACTTACCGATAAAAGACTTTTCGTGCAATGTTTATATATCTTTTAATTAAATAGAAAAAAAATAATGGCACGTAAAAATTTATTCAAGTCTCGTAGAATGCGCAAACTTGAGAAAAAGGGTTATATGACCCCTAAAGCTCGTGAAAAACAGGAAAACAGGGATGTTTCTGTTGCAAGAAGTCTCTTTGAAACCTCAAAGTCTCTGCCTTTTTTCTGCATTCTAGTCGTAATAAGTATTTATCTCTTATCCTCTTTTGTGCATAAACATTATGTATTCTCATACAATTTTGTTGTTGGGCAGGAAGCTCCCTACAATATATATGCAGAAGAAAACTTTGAATATGTGGATGCGGATTATACAAAGTTACTGAAGAAAGAAGTCGCTGATATGACTCCTCCAGTTTTTAGAATGGAGCAAGCGAGTATTGATTTGTCACGACGTCTCTTTCTCCTTTTATTTAAAGACCAATCGAAACACTACAATATCCAGGCTTTTCGTTCTTTTGCAGAAGAAAACAAGATAACTTTGCCGGATAATTTTACTTTTGAAGACCTTCAAAGTCTTTCTTTTATAGGTTCTCTTAAAGACAAACGTGAATACCTGAAAGAAATTTTTAATACTGTTATTCTTGGAGGTATTGCTCAGAAAGAGGATATTTCTGTTTTCAGGCGATACAATAGGATTTGTCTTGAAGATGAACTTTCCAGAAGAACGTTTTCTTCTATATCAAAAATAAAGACTCCCTCTGATGCAGCAATTGATATCATCCGTGCTTATACAAAGAAATTCAATATCAACAAATTGTCAGCTGCACTTGCATTAGAAAAAATCCTTCCAGAAATCATAATGACAAACATAGTTTACGACATAAAGAAAACGAAGGCTGCCCGTAAGAAAGCCACGTCAAAGGTGAAATCTGTAAAAAAGACCTTTCCTGCCAAGAGATTACTGATAGAAAAAGGACAGCGCATTACTGTGTCAGATTTAAATAAACTTAAATCTTATGAGGAAGCTCTTTCTGTTAAAGGGCACCAAGTAGATATTACGAAGATTCTTGTGTTTTTCTTCCTTTCTCTTTTAATACTCTCTGTTTTTGCTTTTTATTTTTATAGGGTTTATCCAGGATTCTATCATCAAAATAGTTTAGTTTTGCTGACAACTATAGTTGTTAGCGCAAACATAATTTTTAATAGATTTTTACTGGAAATTTATCGTTTTGCAACAGAATATGTTATGTTTGACTGGCAATCTAATTATTATTCTTTCCCAATTCTTATGCTTGCTCTTTCTCCAATGTTACTTACTATTTTGATAGATTTAAGGATAGCAATAATTGTGGGTTTTTTTATGAGTGTGATAACTGCGATGCAAAACAGTTTTTCTTTTGAATTACTGGTATTGGGAATGTTATCGGGAATGATTGGTTCTGTCTTGATAAATAATGTACGCAATAGGAAACAGATCTTTTCAGCAAGTATGGGGGCTTGTACAACAATTTTTCTTTTAGTGGAAATTTTGTTTTTTAATTCTCACATGCCACCAAAAAGTTATTTGATCATTATGATGTTTTGTCTGGGGAATGGCTTATTGCTTTTTACTCTTATTATGTTGCTTCTGCCACCATTGGAATATTTTTTCGGAATAACAACAAATATAAGTCTCTTGGAACTTTCAGATTTGAATCATCCTTTATTGCAGAGGATGCAAATGGAAGCACCAGGAACATATCATCACAGTCTTATGGTTGCGACTCTTGCAGAACAAACAGCTAGAGAAATAGGAGCAAACCCGCTTTTAACAAGAGTCTGTTCCTATTTTCATGATATAGGAAAATTGGCAAATCCAAGTTACTTTACAGAAAATATACATGGTGAGAACAAACATGATGAATTGAATCCGCGTATGAGTACGTTGGTTATTCTAAACCATGTAAAAGAAGGTCTTCTTTTAGCCTCTAAATATAAACTTCAAAAACCTATTCGTGATGTAATTAAACAGCACCATGGAACAAGTCTTGTATATTATTTCTATAATAAAGCAAAAAAAGAACAGGAACTTGACCAGTCTGAAAAAAAAGAAAAATTAGAAACCAGGACAAATATAATTGGTGATGAATTCAGATACCCCGGTCCGACCCCGCATACTAAAGAATCCGTAATAATTTCTATAGCAGATGTATGCGAAGCAGCATCAAGAAGCCTCGAAAAACCAACTCCTAAAAAAATAAAAAAATTAGTCTGGAAACTTATTAGCAATAAAATACTTGATCATCAATTCGATGATGCTGATATTACACTTCAGGAACTCGGTATTGTAAAAAAGAGAATAACTAAAGTCCTTACCGATATGCTCCACACAAGAATAAAATATCCGGAGAATGAAAATGCAAGTAACAATATTCAGAAAAAAACAAAAAACTCTGAGTCTGGACAAAAATAATATAACAAAAATCCTTAAATCAGCTTGTATACAAATAGGGCTGGAGAAAAAATATCCTGGAGAGATTCCACAACTGAATGTATGCATTGTTGATAGAAAAAAGATTATTGAATTAAACGAAGAATTTTTAAGACATGCGGGGGAAACAGATGTTATTGCATTTGCCTATGAGGATGAGGATTTAGACATAGCCGGAGAAATATATGTATGCGAAGATGTAGCAAAAGATTCTGCAGAAAAATACAATAACTCCTTCTCTGAAGAATTAATCCTATATATGATACACGGAATGCTTCACCTTGCAGGGTATGATGATACAAATGACAAAGATAGAAGAAAAATGAAAAAAGCAGAACAAGAGAATATGGATATATTGAAACAAAAATTTAAACTTGAAAAAATATTTTCGCAATAATGAGTAACCCAAAAAAAATATACAAAAAAAGCAGATTGCTTTGAATTATTTGAAAGTTAAAATGGAATAGGTATAGTCGATTTTAAATCATATAAATACGGAGGTGTATAGATGAAAGATTTTTTTATCCAGAATATTTTGATTAAAAATGTTAGAGATATACATGATTTTGCTATACAGTTAGATGATAAAAAAAGAAAACATTTAATAATTACTGGTAAAAATGGAAGTGGAAAAACCAGTACACTTTTAGAAATTGATAATTTGTTAAAAAGCCTTATAAATAATAAATTTCAAACCGTTCTCCAATATGAAAATCATATAAAAAACTATAAATCAAATATTGCTCGCTATAAAGAAAATATAAACAACGCACAAAAACAAATTCAGATTCAGAACGAAGAAAAAAATAAATTATCTGTGGATAATAATGAGTCTAAAGTAGAGCAAATAGAAAATAATATAAAAAGCTATAAATCAAATATTATTAATTATCAAAAAAAAATAGTAGATAGTGAAAAGAATATCAAAAAATGGCAAGAATTCATTGATGATTTTTCAAAAGTTGATCTAACGTTTTCCAATCAATCTGACATTTATAAAAAGATTGTAGAGAGAACATTTATTTTAGCATTTTTTATGGCACAAAGAGTAAATACTCCCAGCGTATCGAATGTTATTCAAAATATAAAGCTTGATAAAAAATATACTACTGATACAAAGAGTCTTCATAAGCGATTTATTGAATATATAGTGAAGTTAAGAGTAGACATGTTAGATGCGAAAGAAGCAAAAGAATTTGAAGAAGTTAAAAGAATTCAAAATTGGTTTGATAACTTCGAAAAGACTTTGAAAGAATTGTTTGGTGAAGATGAATTAAAACTTAAATATTATCGAAAGGATTTGAACTTTAAAATAGAATATGCAGGTAAAAGTTTTGGTTTAAATGAACTTTCCGATGGTTATTCATCACTCTTAGCTGTTCTGACAGAACTTATTTTAAGAATGGAAGCTCATAATGCCAGTAATTATGATATGCAGGGTCTTGTTCTTATTGATGAAATAGAAACTCATTTACATGTGGAATTACAAAAAAAAGTATTACCTTTTCTGGTTAGCTTTTTCCCTAAAATTCAATTTATTGTGACAACTCATAG
>JAYEIY010000241.1:0-7070 GCA_034660375.1 Verrucomicrobiota bacterium | reverse complement strand
TTTGATTCTGCTGTAAATGCTGAAATTAAAATTTTACAGGACAAACAGACTGAGTTGAGTTCTGAAGATGAGGCATTGCTAAGCGAGGCAACTGAAATTGTTCGTAATGATAGGAAATCATCCATTTCTTACATACAACGCAAATTAAGAATCGGCTACAACAGAGCTGCTACAATAACTGAATTACTTGAAGAGCGTGGGGTACTGGGACCTCAAATAGATATGAAACCAAGAGAAATTTTAATAAACTAATAGAAAAATATGGCAAAAACAGTCGATATAACAAAAGAACCATTTTTAGAAGAACTTGTCAAGACAGGCAGTATAAAGATGCTTAAAAAATATGGAAGAAAAATACTTTTCTCCCCAATGCTTCGTGAATTATTTGACGAAAATCCTGAAAAAGAAGTCCTTTTATTTCTTGCACAATACAGCAATTCTCCAAGTGCAATACTCGAAAAAATGTCAGTAAAAACAACAGATACAGATGTTCTAGCAGCATTGGTTAGACACCCCCGCCTTCCACAAAATATTCTTCAAAAAATCATTCAAGAAGCTTCTTTTTATGTTAGAATATCGGCATGTTTCAATCCTTCAATAACTCCGGAAACAGCAAAAACACTTGTAAAAGACAAGCATTTTTTTGTAAGAGCGCTTATTGCCGGACACAAGAAGCTCTTTCGCAGGCTGGAGTATTATTTATCTTTTGATAAATCTGAACTGGTCAAAACTGTCCTTGCAAGTCGTATAAAACTTAATCAAGAAACTTTTGATAATCTTATTGTAGATGAATCTATTTGGATAAAAGCGACATTAGTTTTTTATGTAAAATCTCCTGAAATTCTTTTTTTTATTGCTGAAATTGATGATTTGGCTTTTCAAAGCTTTCTTTTAACAAACAAAAAATGCCCTGAAAAAGTTTTGGAAAGATTATCTTTCAGTTCTCATCAGGAAATTGTAAAAGGAGCTATAAAAAAGAAAAATCTCACAATAGATGAATTTATTGGGTGGGCTGAAAATAAGAATGAAGAGATACGTATTATTGTGTCTTCCAAGCAGAAACTTCCAGATTCTGTTCAAAAGATTTTATTAAAAGATTCTTCTGCTAAAGTAAGACAAGAGCTAGCTCTTAATATATCTATAAATGAGATGACTGCTTTATTATTGTATGCAGATAAAGATCCTGCTGTTACCACAGCTCTTGCTTTAAATAAAAACTTGTCTGAAAAAATGATTGCTCATTTGTGTAAACATCCTGATTCTAAAGTAAAAAAAGCGATTACTCTTCGTAATGATCTTACAGAAAAACACTTAGAAATACTTCTAAATGAAAACCGTGAATATGATATAATTTATCATCTGGCTGTTAATAAACAATATTGTAAAAATATTTGTCCTGAAGTTGCGAAAAAACTTTCTTCACATAAACTGCCAACACTAAGAGAATATTATAAAAAATCTAACTAGGAATAAAAAAAATGGCAAAAATAGTAAAATTAAGTAAAGCTGATATTATTATACGTGCTGATGCCGATCTAATAGCAGAAGCTCTCGAAGGAAGAAGAATAATAGAAAAACAACTTGAATTACGCGAAGAAGCATACAGGAAAATAGCTGAAATAGAAATTGAAATTGAAAAGATAATAGGAGAGCAAGGCAAATTTGTTTTTCCAGCACAGCCTTTTCCTGTTGCCGGGATAAATATTCCAAAATCTGCTATAAAAAAGAAAAAACAACCTGTAAAAAATAAAAAACAAGCTGAAAAGAAAGAAAAGACATCTTTAAAAGATGATGTTGATAAACTCAAGATTAACGAAGAAAAAGTTGAAACAACGGAAACTAAAGAGACAAGCGAAGAAGCTAATTAAGACATCTGGAATTAAGGAATAAATATGGAGATTCTCCAAAAAATAAAAATAAATGATTTACTTATGAAACGTGAAGCATTCTTTGCAAAAGTTTATCAGGCAGAACACTTGATAAATCAAATAGCTTCTCCAAATAAATCTTTTAACTTCCCTCCTCCTGAAATTATCCCCTTGTCAGCTATCCCAAAATCCAAACAAAAAAAACAGAAAAAAAAGAAAAAACAGCAATTACGCAAACTTAAAAAAAATGAATATGCTTACAAAATTTCTTATTTCAAAAAAACAGAAAAAAAAGAAGTCCTTCTAAAAGATGATAAAATAATAAAATTAATAATGGATTCCACAACACTGCCACTTAAAATAACAAAAATAGAAACGGTTTCTTTTTCTGAAGATGGTTCAGAAACTATAATTGAAGATCTAATTTTTCTAAAAAAAGAATAGAGATTAAAATGATTATATTAGGTATAGATCCGGCGCTTCGCTGTACTGGATACGGAGTTATCAGGACAACTAATAAAAGAACAGAAGTAGTTGACTGTGGTATTATTAAAACTCCACAAAAGGAAAGTGTAAGCGAATGTCTTCGAAGAATTTCAGGTGGAATAAGTGCGCTGATTGAAACGTATGCTCCTGATCAAGCTGCAATTGAGGGCGGATTTTACCATAAAAATGCAAAAACAGCCATGCTTCTCGGAATGGCAAGAGGTACAATAGTGAGCCAATTGGCAATAAACAAGATTCCTGTATTCGAATATGCTCCCAAAAAAGCTAAGGTAGCAGTAACCGGATACGGAAAAGCCAGCAAACAACAAGTCGCAAACGTAATATCAAATATGCTTAATATCACAGAAGAAATCCCACTGGATGCATCTGACGCTCTCTCCATTGCTCTGTGCCATTTCCAGGCAAAACAAAGCAATCACCCTCTTCTCTCCTCACAGGAAATCTGACCTTTGCAAAATGATTAAACAACACAAAAATTAAATCTACCGAGAGAAAACAGACATAAAAGACTTGTCTATTGATTCATCGAAACCTATATTTAGCAAGTGCATTTGGGTACTTTTTCTAAACCAAATTTTTATCTCACAAATGTGCTTTTTTTAAATTGTTTTTTTGATTATTTTTGATTTTAGGAAGAATGGAGCTATTCTAAAATTTATCAAAAACTACTGAATAGTCGAAAAAAATATAGATTTTAACTTAGGAAAATTATGATTGAATGGGTATTGAAAAAAATCTTTGGGACTCGAAATCTACGGGAAATAAAAAAATTAAAAGTTATAGTTGAAAAAATTAATGAAGTTGAGAAAGAATATCAGTCTCTTTCTGAAGATGCGATTAGAGGGAAAACAGGAGAATTTAAGGCACGCTATTTAGAGGGGGAATCTCTTGATGACATAATGATAGAAGCCTATGCGGTCTTAAAAAATGCCTGTCGGAGATTAGTAGGAACAAAATTTAAAGTAACCGAAAATGAATTTGAATGGGATATGATTCCGTATGATGTTCAGGTTCTTGGCGGGATTTTCATGTTTCGCGGAGGCATTACGGAAATGGCAACTGGAGAGGGAAAAACCCTTGTTGCAACCCTTCCTCTTTATCTCAATGCCATTGCAGGAAAAGGTGGTCATCTGGTTACCGTAAATGATTATCTTGCCAAACGAGATTCTGAATGGATGAAATTACTATTTAATTATTTAGGATTGACCGTAGGATGCATACAAAATTATATGTCTCCCAATGAACGCAGGTTTCAGTACAATTGTGATGTAACTTACGGTACAAACAGTGAATTTGGATTTGACTACCTCAGGGATATGGGAATGGCATCTACCAAGGAAGATATGGTACAAAGAGAACATGCCTTTGCTATCGTAGATGAGGTTGATAGTATACTCATAGACGAAGCACGTACCCCTCTAATAATATCCGGTCCGGTCAGTGTTTCCACACATCGTTATGATAAACTAAAACCACTTTTGGAACGTCTCTACAAAAAACAAAATACACTTTGTACACAATTAATTGCTGATGCAGAAAAACTCCTTGCGAAAGAAGATTCTTCTAATGATGACTTCGATGACGCAATTCTAATACTCTTTAAAGTATTAATTGGAATGCCCAAGCATAAACGATTAATGCGTCTGCTCCGAGATACAGAAATAAGAAAAGCTCTTGAGAAAAAGGAATCCTTTATTAGGAGCGATAACAATAGAGGACTCTTCCAGCGTGTAAAAGAAACTCTATATTTTTCCATAGATGAAAAAAGTAGTGATGTAGATCTAACCGAACAAGGTAGAAAAGTAATGCAGCCATCTGATCCGGATGCATTTGTCATTCCCGATATCGGAACAGAAATAGCAAAAATCGAAAATGACAAATCTCTCTCTGAAAAAGATAAAACAGATGCCAGGACAAAGATTCAGGCCGAATTTGAAGAAAAAAGTGAGACTATACACAACATAGATCAACTACTTAAAGCATACTGTTTATTTCAAAAGGATTTTCACTACGTTGTACAGGAAAACAAGGTAATGATTGTTGATGAATTCACAGGACGTTTGATGCCTGGAAGAAGATATAGTGATGGGTTACACCAAGCTCTTGAAGCAAAAGAAAACGTTGAAATTGAAAAAGAGACACAGACTTTAGCCTCTATAACGATTCAGAACTATTTCCGAATGTACGATAAACTCTCCGGCATGACCGGAACTGCAGAAACAGAGGCAACAGAGTTCAAGGATATTTATGATGCTGACCTCCTCGTAGTTCCCACAAATGAACCATGCATCCGTGATGAACAACCCGATAGAATATTCAGAACTAAACGGGAAAAATATATAGCAATTATTGAAGAAATAACCAGCAGACATGAAAAAGGACAACCCGTTCTAGTCGGAACTGCATCTGTTGATGTCTCTGAAATTATTAGCAGGATGCTTCGAATAGCAAAGATTCCACATAGTGTTCTCAATGCAAAAAACCACCAGAAAGAAGCTGAAATTGTTGCAAAAGCCGGTCAAAGAGGAGCCCTTACAATTGCAACTAATATGGCAGGACGTGGAACCGATATAAAATTGGGTCCTGGAATTGAAGAAATGGGAGGATTACATGTCATAGGCAGTGAGAGACACGATGCACGCCGCATTGACCGCCAACTTAGTGGACGCTGTTCAAGACAGGGAGAGGCGGGAAGTTCACGTTTTTACATTTCTCTTGAAGATGATCTTATGCGTTTATTCGGTTCGGACAGGATTACGTCTATAATGGATAAATTCGGGGGACTTGAAGAAGGAGAAGATATTTCATTTGGAATTCTTTCACGCTCAATACAAACGGCCCAAAAAAGAGTTGAGCAGCAAAATTATTCTATAAGAAAAAGGACTTTACAATTTGATGATGTCATGAATAAACACCGTGAAGTCATTTACGGAATGAGAGGAGACACTCTTAAAACAGACGAGCCACGCGAATATCTCTTTGATCTGGTTTATCAGGGCATAGACAATAAACTAGAATTATTTCCTCCTGAAGGAGGAAGCAGAAATAATTTTAATAAGGCAGACTTTAAGAATTGGCTAAATCAAACATTCCCTCTAAGCATCTCTGACGAAGAATTGGAATATGAAAAACCATTTGATAGAGAAGCCCTTGTAAACAAACTCGTCAACAAAGTTGAGGATGCCTATATAATCAAAGAAAAATATGAAAATTCAGATGAGTTAAGATGGCTTGAACAACATATAATCCTTAATGCTATAGATAAATTATATCAGGAACACCTCTATTCGATGGATAGTCTGCGAAGCGGAATACAACTAAGAGCGTACGCCCAGAAAGATCCATTGCTAGAATATAAGCAGGAGGCATACTTCCTTTTCGGCAACCTTATGGATACAATCTTTGATGAAATCCTCTCAAATCTTTTTCGATCTGCAACTAATATAGAATCTATGAGACAAATGCTTGGTTCCCTTAATCTTAATCTTGAACATGAAACCATAGATGAAATAGAACAATTTGATAATGCCCAGACTGAGTCTGAACAACCAGAACAACCTCAGCAAAAAAAGATTAAACCAGTTAAACGCCAACAACCGAAAATAGGGCGAAATGATCCATGTCCATGCGGATCAGGAAAAAAGTTTAAAAAATGTTGTGGAAAATGAGCCGTTTTCCGCTAACTGTTGAGCGTGACCGTTGTCGGAGGACTGAAGGAGAGAAGAAGCATATCTTCCGACTGTCCTTCTGTCCTTAGAAACAGCATGATCAACGATACTTTTTCAAGTCAACTTTGACTCGTTTTTCTACCTCTTCAACTACGTTTTCAAGTTTAAGCATTTCCTTATCTCTTGAAGCTCTGGTTCTATATTCGACTTCTCCTTCCTCAAGATTTCTTGCTGAAATAACCAAGCGATGTGGAGCTCCAATCAAATCTGCATCATTAAACATAAAACCTGCTTTTTCCTTTCTGTCATCAAGAATAACTTCTAAACCAGCATCTGTAAGTTCCGAATATAATTTTTCTGCAGCCTCTTTTACCCCTTCTTTATTTATGTTAAGGGCACAGATATGAACTTGAAAAGGAGCAATTGAAATAGGCCATATAGGACCAAATTTATCATGAGACTGCTCCACTACAGCTGCCATAGAGCGCCCTACCCCAATACCATAACAACCCATAATCATATCTTTTGAGATACCGTTTTGATCCAAAAATGTACACCCCATAGGCTTGGTATATTTTGTTCCAAGCTGAAAGATATTACCAACTTCAATTCCCCTTTTTTCGACAAGAGGCTCTCCCGTGACAGGACAGGGATCCCCGTTTCGTGCAGTAGCTATATCCACAACTTTTACATCTTCTGCATTCATATCTCTATCAAAATTAAAGTTTTTGTAGTGATAATCTTTTTCGTTGGCTCCGACCACCAGGTTTGAAGATTCTGCTGCAGAATGATCAAAGATAACAATAACATTTTCACCGTGGACATTAATCGGAGATGCGTATCCGGGTTCAGCTCCTATTTCTCTTATGTGTTCATCACTCGCAAATTCAAGCTCATTTGTACCTATGATCTTTTTAAGTTTCCCTACATTGACTTCTATATCTCCTCGAATAACAACAAAATACATATTTTTTTCTAGATCTGAATAAAATACTGCTTTCCCTGTATTCTCAGGTTTTAATTCAAG
>JAYEIY010000240.1:0-7109 GCA_034660375.1 Verrucomicrobiota bacterium | reverse complement strand
GTTTCAAAAATGACAGCGTAAAAATTAACGTAGAACAAATTTTTAAACTGATGAGTCCTCATACTGAGGTAAAAACAATATGAAACCACAGATGGACACAGATGAACACAGATTAGAAAAAGGGAAAGGGGAGTTTTTAGTTTACCAGGCTAAAGATGGCAAGTTTAAACTAGATGTCCGACTTGAAGATGAAAATATTTGGCTGACACAAGCACACATGGTTGATCTTTTTCAAACAACAAAGCAGAATCTAAGTCTCCATATTCAAAATATTTATGAAGAAAAAGAATTGACCCCAGAGGCAACTATCAAGAAATACTTGACAGTTCGTCAAGAAGGTCGCAGAACTGTAAAGCGATTACTGGATTATTACAATCTTGACATGATTATTTCCGTTGGTTACAGAGTTAAAAGTGCAGTGGCTACTCGTTTTCGTATTTGGGCTACCGAACGCCTGAAAGAATATATTGTCAAAGGTTTTACCTTAGATGATGAGCGTTAAAAAAATCCGGATCTTCCTTTTGATTATTTTGAAGAGTTAACTCGGCGAATGCAGGATATCCGAACCTCTGAACGACGCTTTTATCAGAAAATTACTGACATCTATGCTACAAGCATTGACTATGACCCTACACAAAAAATCAGTATCAATTTTTTCAAAACAGTACAAAACAAAATGCACGGGGCTATTACTGGCCAAACAGCAGCAGAAATTATTCATTCCAGAGTTGATGCTGAAAAAACAAATATGGGGCTGACTAATTATCGTGGTTCGAAGGTTCGTAAACATGATGTTACAGTTGCTAAGAATTATCTGACAGAAGATGAATTGGCTCCGCTGAATAACTTGGTTGAGCAATATTTGATATTTGCGCAGGGTCAGGCAATGCAGCGTATTCCAATGACAATGAAAGATTGGATTACAAAACTTGATGCATTTATGACAATAAACAATCGAGATATTCTAGATCATGCTGGAAAAATTTCTCACGAGATGGCAAAACAATTAGCGGAAAGCCAATACGAAGCATTTCATACTAAACGACTCAAAACTTCAAAAAAAGAACTTAGTGATTTTGACAAAATCGTTAAACAAATTGAATCCTCCAAAAAACAAGGAGGAACCACGAATGCACACGAATAAACACGAATTATTATTAAAAGAGGAAGTGTTTGAGATTGTCGGTTGCTCTATGGAAGTTCTGAATGCCATCGGTTGCGGAATGCTTGAAAAACCTTATGAAAATGCGTTGGTTGTAGAATTTGGACTGAGGAATATTCCGTTTAAATAACAAGCGAGGTTTCCTGTGGTGTACAAGTCAGTTAAAGTGGGCGAGTATATCCCGGATCTAATCCTATATGATAAAATAGTTGTCGATGTTAAAACTATTGACAGAATAACTGATTTGGAAATTGGGCAGATTTTGAATTATTTAAAAATAACCGGGTTGCACGTCGGGCTTATAATCAATTTTAAACACGCTAAATTTGAATGGAAAAGAATAGTACTGGATAAATAGGAACTGTGAATGAATATGTGCTAATAATAAAAAATATTCGAGTTCATTTGCGTTAATTCGTAGTTCAAAAAAGGATTTTATGAAACTTAAATTTAAAAAACAGAAATATCAAACACGTGCGGTAGAAGCCGTACTGGATTGTTTTAAAGGACAGGTTAATACCTCCGGAATCAATTACCGTATTGACCCTGGGAATCACCAGGATATCAATCTTGAATATACCGGATTCAAAAATGCTGATTTGACTTTAACTGATCAGGATATTCTTCAAAATATTCAGAACGTACAGAGTAATCAGAACTTGCCTCAGTCACCTGCTTTAATAAAATCCAAAATATCTCCGATTAACTTGGATGTTGAGATGGAAACAGGAACTGGAAAGACATACTGCTATATCAAAACTATTTTTGAAATGTATGAGCGTTACGGGTGGAGCAAGTTTATTATTGTCGTCCCCAGTATTGCTATTCGTGAAGGTGTTGCTAAATCATTTGAGATTACTGCTGAGCATTTTCTGGAGTCTTATGGAAAAAAATAAAGTTTTTCATATATAACTCAAAACAGTTGCATAATCTGGAGAGTTTTTCATCAGATGCTGGAATAAATGTGATGATTATCAATGTACAGGCTTTTGCTGCACGTGGTAAAGATGCAAGAAGAATATATGAAGAACTTGATAACTTTCAAAGTCGTCGCCCTATTGATGTTATAAAAGCGAACCGTCCTATAATGATTATTGATGAACCTCAGAAAATCGAAGGAGATGCAAAAAAGGAGAGCAAAAGTTTTCAAGCACTCAAAGAATTTGATCCTTTGATGCTTCTACGATATTCGGCAACCCACAAGAAACATCATAATAAAATTCATCGTTTGGATGCACTTGATGCTTACAATCAAAAGCTAGTCAAAAAAATTGCTGTAAGAGGAATCTCGGTAAAAGGACTTTCAGGAACCAATGCCTACCTCTATCTGGAGTCCATTGAGGTGTCAAAACAGAGTCCAACCGCCCGTATCGAAATGGAAATTAAACAAAACAACGGTATAAAAAGAATTACACGCAAACTAAATAAAGGCGATAATCTTTTTGATTTATCAAATGAACTGGACCGATACAAAAGTTTTGTAATATCTGAGATTAACGCAATTACCGATACTGTCAACTTTACAAACGGGATTGAACTCACAGCAGGTGATGCTACGGGTGATGTCAACGAAACGGCTCTTCGTCGTATCCAAATCCGCGAAGCAATAAAAGCACATTTCGAAAAAGAAGAAATACTTTTTCAGCAAGGAATAAAAGTCCTCTCTCTTTTCTTTATAGACGAAGTCACAAAATACCGGATGTATACAGATGACGGAGAAGATGAAGGTGGAGAATATGCAAAAATCTTTGAAGAAGAATATAAAGATTGTCTGAAAGGACTGAAACAGGAATTATTTCTAAATGAAGAGTATAAAAAATATTTGAACAATATCTCTGTCGATAAAACTCATAACGGCTATTTTTCCATTGACAAAAAGGGAAAGATTGTTGATGCTGTAAAGAAAACAAAACGTGAAAAAGTTGAAAGTACCGACCAAACTGCTTACGATCTTATTCTCAAAGATAAAGAACGCTTACTTTCATTTGAAGAACCTACTCGTTTCATTTTTTCACATTCCGCTCTTCGTGAAGGTTGGGATAATCCAAACGTATTTGTTATATGCACGCTCAAACATAGCGATAATACGATAACCCGCAGACAGGAAGTTGGACGTGGCTTGAGAATTGCTGTCAATCAACAGGGAGAAAGACAGGATAATCCCGCTACCGTACATCAGACCAATATCCTTACAGTTGTCGCCAGCGAAAGTTACAAAGACTTTGTATCTGCTCTACAACATGATATAAGTAACTCTCTATCAGAGCGTCCAAGAATTGCTAACTTTCAATATTTTACAGGCAAGAAAATTGCTTCAGAATCAGGAGAAGTTGAAGTAACAACATATATGGCTGAAGGCATTGAATATTACCTTGTTCAAAATGGATATGTTGACCGGAAGAAGCAAATTGTTAGTAAGTATCACGAAGCAGTAAAAAATGAAGAAATCGCTGAATTACCGGACGACTTAAAAAATCACAAACAACAAATCTTTAAGTTAATAAATACTGTTTTCAGTGATGAACAGCTACCACAGATTGATAATGATAGGGGAACTAAAACCAATTCATTGAATAGTAATTTTAAGAAAAAGGAATTTAAAGAACTGTGGAACAAAATCAATAGGAAAGCGGTTTACTCCGTAGATTTTGACAGTTCGGAACTTATCAAAAAATGTGTTCGTACGTTAGATAAGGAATTGCGTGTAAAACCACTACAATACACGATACAAGAAGGCGAACAGAATAATGAGATAAGCTATAAGCAGATGAAAAGCCGTGATGGATTCAAACTTAATAAAACATCAACTAAAGTTGATAAAAAATCTATCTACTCGTCTGTTTCATACGACCTCATAGGCAAGGTAACCGAAGACGTAAAATTAACAAGACAAACTGTTTCTCAAATTTTCACTAAAATGGAAAAACCTGTCTTCAATCAATTCAAAACCAACCCTGAAAATTTTATTTCAGAGTCAACCAGACTGATAAAAGAGCAAAAAGCCACAGCTATCATTGAGCACCTCACATATAATACTATCTCTGATACGCATGGGGTTGATATCTTTACCGATGCTCAAAGTAAACAGAATTTTTCTAAAGCCAGAGAACCCTTAAAACGACATATCTACGACTATGTAATAACTGATTCCAAGGGAGAACGAAAATTTGTCAATGAACTGGACACAAGTACTGAAGTGGTTGTTTACGCAAAACTGCCAAAAGGATTTTCTATTCCTACTCCAGTTGGCAATTACAATCCTGACTAGGCTATTGCCTTTAAAGAAGGAACGGTAAACCATATCTATTTTGTGGCAGAAACCAAAGGCTCCATGTCATCAATGCAGTTACGAGAAATTGAAAAGACAAAAATAGAGTGTGCTAGAAAATCTTTCACTGAAATAAACAAAAAAATAACAACTAAAAATGTAATATATGATGTAGTTGATACTTACGACAGATTAATGGAGATTGTAGGAGTAAAAACTAAATAAATGCATATTGTTCATTTCATTTTTCTATAAAAGTATTCTTTTCTGTAGATCTTCTGGGATTTTTTTGGGTTTTCGGGTTTTTATATCAATACATGCATGAACTGTGTATCCTTCTGCGAGAAGTTTTTCGTCTCTCATGACTTTGCAGGAAAGCTGAATGCGTGCATTTTTGATTTTTGGACGCCAGGCATGAATGGTTAAGATATCATCATATTTTGCAGGGGCTTTATAGAAACATCGTGCCTCCATTACAGGTAGCATATAACCTGCTTTTTCAAAATTCAGATATGAATAGCCTATTTCTCGAAGAAATTCATTTCTGACTCTCTCAAAATAGGTCAGATAATTTGCATAATAAACCACCCCCATCTGGTCTGTGTCTGCGTAGGGTACTCTGTATTCTATTTTTGTTTCTCTGCACATATTAAATCTCTAAAGGTAATATTGGACATTTTCTTTTCATAAATTCCATATTCATTATTAATTGTTTTGCAGATATTATAAAATCCACTTTGATTACTGCATTTCATTGAATCATGGATTGTCCCTCTATAGGCTGTTTCAACATCAGCAAGGGTCAAATGATCAAGATCTCTCGCCGGAATATATTTTTGATGCTCTGTTTCGCTTACTTCACAAATTAAGCCAGCCTCTTTGAGCTTATTAACCACCATTGAAACCAGACGATTCGGAAAATGTATATTCATATGAAAATCTTCAAGCAACCATCCGTCTGTACCATCATGAAAATGCTTACATATATCATAAAGAACAATCGTGGCAACCTCCCATCTCATTGCATAGGAAAAGTTATCCTCAATTGATTTGTCCGTATAAATTAATCTATTCTGAAATGAAAATGCTATTTCAGCACCAACAAGTACAATAAGCCAACTCATGTATGTCCATGCCAGAAAAAGAGGAACAGAAGCAAATGTCCCATATATTGCATTTGCATTTGAAACCCCAATCTGAAAACGAATATAAAGATTCTGTGTCAATAACCATAATAACGCTCCGAATAAACCCCCTATATAAGCACTGCTTAATTTCACTTTTGTGTTCGGCATAAACATATACAAAAAAGAAAATGCAATAA
The DNA here is from genome assembly GCA_034660375.1 of Verrucomicrobiota bacterium. Classification (GTDB taxonomy): domain Bacteria; phylum Verrucomicrobiota; class Lentisphaeria; order UBA2565; family JAYEIY01; genus JAYEIY01. The sequence continues at coordinate 1,355 of JAYEIY010000240.1, read as the reverse complement.
TAAGACTTAACAATCCGGTAAGGCTGAGCATCTGTTGATAAATCCAGAAAAATGCCCCAAGTTTTTCCTGCAAAATAGAAGTAATCTTCTCTGAAGATAATGTAGCATTAATACCCGTAGATGCCAGAAGAAGAATAGGCACGACAAAGAGAATACTTACATAATCAGAAAATTTTCGCATAATAGTTCTTGGCGATTTTACTGCCCAGACTGTATTGAATGTCTGCTCAATACTCCCCATTACTTTTAAAACTGTTACAAATAGAAAAATCAACCCAACCGATCCCATCGCACTAAAATCCGTCTTGCTCGCATACTCAAAAATAGTTTTGAGCATATCTGCCACTCCCGCAGGTAAATCAAAAGTTCTTCCTTCTATAACCTTCATAAGCTTTGCTTGCACACCAAGTCCTTTTGATACAGAAAAACTCAATGCAAGCACCGGAATAAGAGAAAGGATACTGATAAATGAAAGAGATGATGCATGAAGAGGCAGTTTATCTCTTATAGCTCCTTTTACCGCAATAACAAACATTCTGATAACATGATGACAAAAAGTCTGAAACTTCGAGAGTTCAGAAAAATCTTTAACCCAAAGATCTTTGCTAATAAATTTTTTACACCGATCAAATAGTTCTTTTAATTTCTTTTTCATAGAATCATTCCTCCTAATGTAAATAATATAGCAATATTATACCTAAAATCAAAAGAAAATCATTTTTTTCTCTTTGCAGGGATATATCTCTGCAAGTAAGTATTACCCAACAAACGCATCAAAATTATCTTGGGATATTATCTGCATTTCCGAGTTCGGATATGCTTTTATGAAGCTTTTAGCAAATTTCTTTTTTCTTTTAGGGTTCCATTTAAATTCATAAGCATGAAGCTGTCCACCATATTCTTCTATATAGTCAATTTCCTGTTGTGAATGCGTTCTCCAGAAGAATGAATTAGCCAATCGATTTGAATAATGATTATGCTTCATCCTTTCGATAATTAAAAAGTTTTCCCATAGTGCTCCGGTATCCTGTCGCATTGCCAATGGATTAAAATTTTTAATTATTGCATTTCTGATACCGGTATCGTAAAAATATATTTTCCTGCCTTTTTTAATTTCATTTCGCATATTTCTATTAAGAGAAGATAGTTTAAAAATCACGAATGCTTTTTCCAGTAGGTCAATATAGCGTTCAACGGTTGAAAAATCAACTCCAGTCAATTGAGCAAGTTCATTGTATTTTACTTCATTTCCCAGCTGCAAAGCAAGTGCTGTTAGAATTTTTTCCAAAAGCACTGGTTTTTTTATTTGCTCCCAGGAAAAAATATCTTTATAGAGGTAGCTACCCGACAATTCT
>JAYEIY010000239.1:0-7114 GCA_034660375.1 Verrucomicrobiota bacterium | reverse complement strand
AAAAACTTAAAACAGTAGCGGCAAAAAAATATCCTATATACGAGATTGGAGATAAGATAATCTTACGATACCGTACTTCTCCGGAAAGAATTGTAACTGTTTCTGGAATATATAGAAAGCAAACAAGATCCAACGTAGTAGTTGATGCCTTATCAATCTATAAAGAAGATATAATAAATGTGGGACCATCGGGAAAAAAAGAAATTCAAAAATTCGATAAGTTTGCACAGAAAAAAAAACGAAGCTTTTACATACTGCGAAAACGAACAAACTATAAGACCTCAAAGATAAAATATACTGAATATATTAGAGATAGGATAGAGAGAATTGAACATAACAAAACAAATGAGATCAATGAAAAAAATGGTTTTATTTTTAACAATAGAAAATGGACCACGGTAGAAAATTATCTATCCTCCTTAATAAAGACGTTTAAACGAAAAGTACGTCGAGGGCGCTTAGCAAAATTAAAGGAAAAGGCTCGTCTAGATATTCCTAAAAAAAAGGATGGAAAAGATATTGTTGAAAGTGTTTCTGCTCCAGAAACAATGCTTATAGCAGATATAAGAAATTCACTCAACTCTGAGAATACAGTGGGATCAGATACCATGCTTATTTCAGATGCTAAAGGCAAAGGGCAACCTGAAAAAACTGCAGAGAAAAAAATAGAGGAGAAGCCGGAGAAAAAACCGAAGAAAAAATCGAAGGAAAAACCGAAGAAGAAACCAGAACAAAAAACCAAAGAAACTCCAGAACCTGATATCCAGGAAGAAACTGGTGGATCAATGGGGCTTATTATAGGAATAATTGCCGGAATCCTTATCATTGCCGGTGGAATTGCTCTAAAATTATTTGTTTTGACTGGCGATGCAGGCACATCTTACTATTCTCTTGAAGAAGCAAAAGCCAAGTTCTGGGCACAGAGAATTGTTAATCAAACAGAATCTCCATATGCAGTATTTTCTTTTGAAACTAAGGAACAAGCCAAGCAGGCAATGCTTGATCTTTCTTTTTTCAAACTAAATCCTATAAATAAAGAAATGCAGTGTAAACTATCTATAGAATACGGTATTCATGTGAGTGAATTAGATGAAACTCGCTGGATAGCATTTATAGGGGGAGTTAAACTTGAGCACAAAGATTGGTCTGAAGCAATGGAACATTGGAAAGAGGTGGCAGGACAAGAGGAAAAATCGGAGGAACCACATCTTGGAGAACAAACTCAGGACGAACTCATGGAGGAATTCAAAAAAGCTAGAGAAAAAAAAGAGAAACTATCTGTATCTACCAAGATAGAAGATGATGATATTTCAGATCTCGAAACCTCTAATATAGAGGAAGATGATATTTCAGATCTCGAAACTTCTGATATAGAAAAAAGATGATATTTCAGATCTTGAACTTCTACGATAAAGAGAAAATGATAGTATTTTCTCAACAAGACATTTTGCCAACTTCATAAACCTTTATCAAGTTTATATTGGAAGGACTAAATAATAATTATCTAAACAATAGCGGAATAGCCACGATTCCAAGAAGCGAGTCAAAAAAACTTAAGGATAAAATGTCCTCAAATTAAAGAATTGAAGGCACGCTATAAGTTAATTCCCAATCTCGATAGTTTAGAATTGAAAAATATTGATTCTTTTACCTTATCTTTATTAACATGCTATAAAATTAAACAAAAAAATGAAAAATAAAAAAATTTCTAGTTTTTTTTTTAGTATTTGTAACAATTATTTCCAGAAGTAAAGAAACAATCATCCTTGCTACTACCACGAGTACCTAGAACTCCGCGGATTGCTTGATGCAATCAACCCCCATATTTGCACACCAAACAAGCATTAAAGTAAAAATCATCGCAATGGGAACAGGAGCGATGAAATCTGCAGAAAAAGGAAATGCGGATGTAATTCTCGTAGACCACAGATCAAGAAAATATAAATTTGTAAATATAGTAATTCCCCCCGAAAATGTTGTTATTTAACAAACTCCCCTCAAAAGTAGCATAAGAATTGTGCTTCATGGCGATATCATCAAACTGGAAAAAGATGGTAAATATATAAAAGTACTGGCAGATATAGGCTTTAAATTATCTGCCAGAATAACGCTCTAACTCTTAAAGAAATGCGTCTGACAATCTCCAACAAGATATGAATCGAATTTAAAGCCACCTCTGTAATGGTATATAAAATCTTTCTTAACTCACGGACGCAGGACGCAGGGCACACGGCAAAAAACTATTTTTTATTTTTTTGGTCCTTTTTGGTTGACATTGGTCTAAGATGGAATATTTTGGAAAATATCGACAAACATTGCAATAATCACTGGTCTTTCAAAAAATGTCATTTACAGGACAATATTCTATTTCACTGGATTCTAGCGGGCGATTGAAATTTCCCTCCAACATTCTGCAGGATTTTCTTTCTTTTGCGTCTGGGGAAGTTGTTATTTACTTTTTATCAGAGGGATGTTTAGCTGTATATCCTCTTGAAATCTGGTCAAAGATGCGTGAGGAGGAATTGGGTAATTTAAAAATTGTACCGCAAAGTATTGTTGCTCGTCGTCGTTTAAGAAGAGGAGCTTTGACACAAAATGAAAAAATAAGCAAGCAGGGGCGTATTACTATTCCGCAGCAATTCCGAAAAATGTGCAAGATTTATGATACTGAAAGTGTTATGATGATAGGATCTGAAATCGGAATTGAGATTTGGAGTGAAGAAAGCTGGGAACGTGAACTTGCTATTATTCTTGAGCATGACAGTGAAAAGAGTCAGAATGAAATGAATCAGGATTTGTATTCAGAAAATCACACACAAACAATGGGAGGCAGTTAATGGCGTTAATAAAACTAAAGAAAAAATTCTATCTCTATCTTTTAGTGTCATCTATGGGTCTGCTTTTGCTTGGAGCAAAGCAGATCAATCAGAGTCTAGCAATGCGGGAAATAAAGGTTATGGAGATTGCTGAATATGCCGAATTATGGGGAAATCAAATGACCAGTGAAGTCCCCGCAAATCAAAAGGAAACTTTTAAAGAAGCCCTAAAAAAATCCCCAGAAATCATTTATTTTACAGCAAATAGACAAAGACCTAACTTCTCAATAAAATAAAAAACCCTTTTTAAATACTATCTCAATTAATGTATTTCTTAAGTTTAGGTTCTTTTTCTACTCGTTTGTCTGTTTGCAGTTATTTCTTGAACAAATAACGCATAAAAGAATTATTAACGAGTCAGCATTCATCTAAAATAAAGTTCAAAATCTCTAATTTTGAACCTACAGAGTCTGTATGAAAAGTTTTTTGGCTCTTTAAAAACCTTTTCGTACAGGCTCTAATTAGTATAATTTCCGTATTTTAGAATAATCCCAAAAAATCACAAGTTAAATGAGGGAAAAAGAGGGATAAAGAAGATCAGTCCCATTTATCAGGCAACAGGCATCCTGCGGCAAAGATAAATGGAACCTGTGTTTCCCAAACAGTATATTCACACTGTGCTACCATAGTCCAGTTATCTGTAATTCTACGATAAAAACCCATTTTAGATTTATCCGGATACAAAACGACCTTTGCATCGTACCAGTAATTGGTAGGACCATACCATAGTATACCTGGGTGAGGTTTTTCTATACCATCATCGAGACAGTTGAGATTAAGAGGATCCATAGGGAATTTGGTACCAGCACCGGTCATCCAGGAGATTTCGGAAGGATTCATTCCTAAAGTAAAATCAATACTTGTTGCGATAGGGTTTAATAATTCAGGATTTTTTGAAAGCATATATGCTCTCGTTACTGCTTCAATATTGAGGACTACGCATGAGGTTGCTCCCCAGCCACCACTGCTAGGAGTTGAAGCAGCATATCCATTTTCAGCATTCTTTTTCACAAAATTAAGTTTGTTGGAAACACTCAAATACTTTTTTCTTAAATTTCCAACATATTCGGGGTCGGGATGTTTTCTTTTTGAGAGGAGAAGAGAGAATCTTGCCTGTCCAGAATTTATTGTTCCTGCGATATAGGCTGTTTTAAGATCTTTATATTTGATAATTTCGTCCCAATATTTTTTTTCACCTGTTGTGCAGTATAGTTCTGTACTTGCCCAGATTTTTGCAAGTTTTACACCATTTTTATCCCATCCCTGCCCCTGATCGAGATTCTTTGGAAGAGGTTCATTTGCATATTTATATCCATACTTATAGGCTTGTTTTGCTCTTTTGAGGTATTTTGCTGCACGTTTTGCATCGAATGGTTCAATTATTCGTGCAATATGTGCGAACTCCGCAGATGCGCACAGAGTGAACGGACCTGTCACCTTACGCATATAGTATGGTAGTGGATCTTTGTCCATTGCCTGAGTTGGTCCAGGGTGCGTATATGTTTCCATTCCTGGGGCTACTCCGCCATCAAGACCACGTATTTCCATTGCATAATCCTGAATATATTCTAGGGAAAGAAGATTCCATGCAGCCTCATCAATAATATCTGGGATTCCATTTTTATTTTCGTGAATATTTACCTGTCCATCATAAAATTTTTCTGGGAATGCTTCGTATAGGGTCAGGAGTTTTTCGGGAAGATTTATATGCATTGGACGTAAGTCATAATCTCCGGCATCATAGTGTCCTCCGTGTATTTCATAGGGTTTGGCAAACCATTTGCCTTTTTTTGTAGGATTTACTTTACCAAAAGGGATTGGAGATGTAAGATTTTCTTTTGTAACATATATTTTATTATGAGCCATGGGGCGTGACCATCCTTCTGCGTATGGTTCTTTTATCTCTTGACCCGAACGCTGAAAATATAATCCTCTGTGACAAATTTCGTACATCTTTTCTGCGGCTCTATCTCCATTTAAAAATGGATATGATCTTCCCAATCCATCAACTTCCACCTGAAACTTTCCCGATTTATCGAATTTTGAAATATTAAGCAAAGAGAGTTTATCTTTTCCCTGAATATCACACTCAGACACTTTTTCTATCTTTCCATCAAAAACTATTTTTTTTGTTTTTAGATCAATAATTTTAAAAGTTTTGAATTTATCAAGGTTGACTGGAGGTCCATCTCCGAGGTAGGAAGATAGATAGACAAATTTATTTCCTGCAGTTTTTGAATATCCGACCTGATTAAGTTTAAAGCTGGGATTATACAAATCATTGAGTTTGAATTGAGCTTCAGTTTTTAAATTTTCATATTTACTGGGAATTATTTTATTGGTAAGTTTTATGGTATAAGTTAAGTTTTTTTTCAAACGATACGGGAGTTTCAAATGGAGCCAGTGATCGATGTATGTTTTAAATTCTCCAGCGTCTATTTTTCTTGCTCTTGCGCCTCTGGAAAAGCGATAGACTTCGATGGGATTAACTCCCTTGGCAAAACGTGCATCGTCTGTACTGAAAACAATAAAACTTTCTTTCTTTTTCAATCCGCTGATTTTAGCAATCTGGTCAACATGAACAGTAATGATATCATTAGAACGCAGTTCTATATCGCGTAGTCCTTTGGTCCAGGATTGTTCTGCTAATTTATCACGTGAATCAGTAAAATTTTCACTTCTTTTTTCAAAGAATCCTGCTGGAACGGGTGGAGCTTTTCGCATTTTTCCTTTTTCAGTCTGTCTGAACATAGAAAAGTCTTAGTTGGTAATCGTAATTGCAGCAATGCCCATCACATTTTTCTTGTGGGATTTTATTTTTATTGTTTTTATTGTCTTTTGGGGAAATGGGTTAATCCACTTAAAACCCCAGAATGTAACTGTCATTCCCCAATTTGTACTAATTGCATTATATCCCTGTAGAACCGGCCATCTTTTTGCGATAGCATCGTTAAGTACCGTCTTCTGAAAATCTTTTCCACCCACTTTTTTATATTTATCAGGGTTACATTTTGACCTTTTCAATGCTTCCGGTGCACTCGGCAGTGCTTCTTCGTAACATGACCACCATTTTTTTGTATACCAATCGTGCATATCACGCTGCAAAAGCATATCGTAGGATGCTTTTGTATTATCGTTATATGTCAAGGTAATCGTAGCGCCTTTTATTCCATTTTCTCTTGTTTGATGCAGACCTTCGCTGTGCATCATAAAGAAATATTTTCCTTTGGCATTTACATTCTGCAAAAAAACTGTATCGGGTAATTCTTTCCAAGCCTTAGAATGTCCGATTAAAAGCAAATTTTTCCCATTATTCGATTTTGGATTCACTAAATCGAAGAGATACTCTCTATAGCGTTTTAAGCCATATTTCAATTCAGGATAGAGATAAAAATCATTAAATCCTTCGTCTGTCCAGCCTCCTTTTCCATTCTTGGCAATTCCATCATCAAAGCACTATTTATTGAATGCTTTTCTCAGGTCGAGGATATAGTGTCCCTGTTTTTTTATTGCGATAGTTTTGAAAGAGTTTTTTTCAGCGATCAAAGAAAGGGTTATTGATAAAAAGATGACAGTGGATATAAATAAATTTCTCATATTAGAGTCCTTTTTTGCAAGCGTTAATAATTTCAGAGATAGAGCCTGTTGCGAGACACATAAAAGTATCTGCAGCACCGTAGTAGACCTTCAGTTCATCTTTGGCAAAATCTGAAATTGCGGCACATGCAAAAACGACGTTGGGGACATTAGCCTGAAATTCATAATCCCGATCCGGAGTAAGTATCCAACTATTCATTTTTCCTATAATTTTTTCAGGATTTTTCAAATCAAGAAGTATTGCCGAAAGAGAATACCTTGAGCCAGCGCAGGAATCAAGAACGCCATGAACCAATGTCAACCAACCTTCATCTGTTTTTATAGGAACACAAGGCCCTATTTTCTTGCCATTCCAGTGTGCCCACGGACTAAGTAAATGACGATGCGACCCCCAGTGAATCAAATCAGGGGAATAGCTTATCCAAATATCTCCGTTACGTCTGTCGCCAGAGGGGCGGTCCAAACGAACATATCTTCCATTTATTTTTTCAGGAAAAAGACATGGAACACGATTCATCGGCATTGCAACAATATCCATAAACTCATAAGTTTCCCAGTCGGTTGTTTTTCCCAATATTTCACAATTTCCTAGATAGCTATCTCCGGGGCGTATTATGTAGTAGGTATCATCTATTTTTGTT
>JAYEIY010000238.1:0-7179 GCA_034660375.1 Verrucomicrobiota bacterium | reverse complement strand
TAGCCATTGCCGAAATTGTTTGGTCAAGCAATTCCAGAGACCACGAGCCTAGCGGGCATCGAATGGGTGTCCGCTTCATACATCTTTTTGAGGGTGCCAGTCTAACCCTCAAGAGCCTGATTGATGTGGAATTATGATGGTGGGAAACTACCATTTAAAGTAATCTACTTGCCGTATGTAAATATTAGATTCTTTCGATCACTATTTCAACCATTTTTTCTCTTCTGGTATCTACTTTTTTATTCAATAAAAACGAGACCTGATGTTATTTATGAAAATTGTGTAGCATACTCATTTTCTGGAGGATTAGTTTCACGTATATTAAGAATAAAACACTGTATGCATGTTCACGGCTTTTATCCTGATGAAATGGCAATGGCTGGACATGGGAAATTACGCATTGCAATAATCAAATTTTTCGAATGGATGGATTATCACCTGACCGACACATTGTTTTGCGTTACTCCCGTCAATAAAGAAAAGATTGAAGAATTATACAATATCAAACAAGGAATAGCGCATTTTGTATACAATGGCGTTGATGCCGACCGCTGCCGTCCAATGTCCAAGCAAGACGTTGCTGAAAAGCTGGGGTATGATCTCAATACATTATACATAGGTTTTACGGGATACCTATTCCCATGGTCAGGTGTGGATCAACTAATCAGAGTGGCTCCAAGCGTTATAGAGCAGTACCCCAATGCACGCTTCCTGATTGTCGGGAACGGGATATGGGGTGAAAAAGAGTTGCCTATTATGGCGAAAAAAGCTGGGATGGAGGACTATTTTATATTCGCAGGCTACCAACCTTGGGAGAAAGTTCCGCTTTTCTCCAATCTATACGATATTGGTGTAACACCATACCCTGCGGAAAGAGGTGTCGGGCGATTCCGTTCTTCAATGAAGTCACTCGAATACTCGGCGACAGCCACTCCGGTCGTCATAACGCAATGCGAAGGAGTCTCGGATATCATAGAAAACGGGAAGTGTGGCATCGTGGTTCCGCCAGATAACGACAAAGCGTTGGCGGATGCTCTGATAAAGCTTCTGAAAGACCGCGAACTTCGCGAAAAACTCGGGCAAAAAGGTCGAGTGCTTGTGGAGAATGGCTACACATGGCGTCACGTCGCCGAGAATATGCTGGCAATAATCAATTGACAATATTGGGAATAAGGATACAATCATGATCGAAGGCATGAAAGATTACATATTTTGCAAAGAAATCCTCCAGTCAATCTTCGTTGACGATGTTCTTGTGCAACGCACGTTAGCGCGTTTCACAACAATCAAAAACAACGAAATAATGGAGGTTCATTCTAGAATCCAAGGGTTGATGCGACGTTGCGGCAACATCAATGCCGTCAAAGAATTTTTAACATACCTCGTATTTGAAACTCAGCAGGAAGAAAAAAACGATTACTCTTACCAAATGGCCCGTCTTAGATTTATTGAAAAAATGTATGATTCACCTGCTTTCATGGCGATGAAACAATCTGAAAAGAATAAAATAATTAAACTTATGAAATGGCAGGTGGAAAGAGTTGTTCGTATGAGCAATCTCATCTGTTCAAAAATTGAAAATCTTACTGAAAAAACAGTTCTTGATATAGGTTGCGGAATTGGACAGTTTTCTTATCAACTGGCAAAACAAGGAATGAAAGTTAGAGGGATTGATTTGAATGTCGCAGAATCGGTGAAAATTCAGAAAATATTATCAGCTGAACATCCATTTGTTGAAAATGTAACCTTTATACAAGGTAATGCCCTCGACATGTCAAGCATCCAAGAACAATACGACATCATAACTTTAGCTGATGTTGTAGAGCATATTGTCGATAAAAAACAACTTTTCAATGAGGTGAACGCCAGACTAAAACCGGGTGGATCACTCGTCATCCATACCGACAACCTGACAAAACTACAAATATTACTGATGGTAAAAAGAATATTATATTTTTTAACTTTAAAAAATCCAAAATCGTACAATCTCGCTTGGTCAGGTGGTGATGGTGATCATATTGGGTTGCAAACTCCAAAGTATTTAATGAATATGTTAAAAGGATTTGGTTTCACCTCAATGTGTAAATACGACAAAGACTCATTTCTCGCAAAGATTAATTCCAGATTTTTTGCGAATGGATTTCTATTGTTAGCCATGAAGGAAAAATAAATCAGATGTTCCCATGCCTAATATCATTAATGTGACCATAAACAACCGTTGAAATATCGATGAATATGGCCAGAACTATTTCATCCCTGAGAAACAAGGAAAGTGAATATATGAATATGCTTCATCCAATAGAATATATAATATCATTAGGAAGAGTCGAGTCTCCATTTAGGTACCTGCTGTCAAGATTATTACTAAAAACGGGATTGTATAGAGTCTTAACTATTAAGACAAATGGCTATAAGTTGCATTATTACAATACCGCAATATCCTCAGAGTTATGGATTAATCCACAGAAACGAAAATATGAAATGCTGTCGTTCATAAAAGCAGGTGATACAATTATTGATGTTGGCGCCAATATCGGAACCACTGTAATTCCCTCCGCGCTAGCTACGGGAAAAACGGGAGTAGTTTTAGCCTTCGAAGCTCATCCAGAAACATTTGAGTTTTTAAGGGGGAATATCAAGTTGAACAATCTGAAGAATGTAACTGCTTTTAATTTTGCACTTGGTGAAAAAGAAGGTGATGCGACAATCAGCGATATCGATGACGATGACCAGAACCATGTCATGCGTGATAAAAATGGAAAACTCGTCAAACTCGCTCCATTAGATAATTTTACAAAAAAACTAGAGATAATCAATTTGCTTAAAATAGATGTGGAAGGCTATGAGTTATTCGTATTGCAGGGAGCAGAGGAGACACTAAAAAAAACAAAAATTGTGAATATTGAAATATCTGAAAAGCATTTTGCGAAGTTTGGTTATTCATGTAGCGATGTGATAAACCTTCTTGCAAGCTACAATTTTGAATGTTTTAGGGAGGAGAACGGAAATTGTTCAACAAAAATAAACTCCGAATATATTCAATCAATGATGTATGAAAACATTATAGCTAAAAAAATTATTATTGGAGAATAATTATAAATTGGTACATCCAAGCTAGAAGTGCAACTAATGTAGTTTGTTTTAAGGTGTCAATTGACGCATTGTCGTTAATTCACCAGAATTAATCACCGACAACGGAGATGGCATAAAAAGACGCTACAGTCAATTGACACTAAAGGAAAGATACACCATGGATGAATTAAAGTATAGGGGCATACGCAGAATTTGATAACTGAGAAGCTTGGAGTAAACAAATCAACGATATCCCGCGAATTGATGCAGAACAAGGATGATTTAGAAGAATAAGTCGCCGAGACGACGAGTAGCCTAGCCAAGGTGCGTCGTATCCGTACAAGATTCCGCAAAATCACAAAGGAAACTGAAAGGTTGCTAGAGGAACAGTTGTTCGTTTTCTGCACTTCCGATCAGATTTACGCTCATCTGAGAGACGGCTACGGCGTGTTCGCCAGTCATGAGTTGTTTTACCAGTATATCGGTTATAAGCAGAGGAATTACACCTCTTTCTTCTTCACAGAGGAGACAAGTATAAGAAGTGGAATTTGAAAAACCCCAAGCGAAACTGCGAAACGGCAAAGAAAACATTGGGATACAAAACACCGCAAGAAGTGTTTTATGAAGGAGTGAGATTGGGTAAGAGTTCTCAAATGGAAATGAATGCCATATCATTTTAGTAGATCCACAATACATGTTGTTAAAAGTGTTTCACGGAGAGCCGTTACACTCCAAGTACAAGAGAAGTTTTATATACATTACACTTAATCACCGAACAAGAAATGAAGGCTCAAGCAGGCGCACTTCCCGACGGGAGATCTCTATCGCACCTAATCAAGAGCGTCTTCGCTGCAATATTAAGAAATTAGTTTCAAGGTGCACTTGAAACTTGAAAACAAGTACGGTAGAGATACATTGGCAGAAAAGAATTAAATGAAAATTTTAGCAATAACAGACTTATATCCAACAGAGAATGAACCACGAAGAGGTGTTTTCGTTGAACACTCTTTAGATGCACTAAGTAATCTTTGCGAAGTTCGCATAATTCAACCTGTTAAAAATGAAAAAAATAGCGAATTTCGCAAAAAAAACATACAAATCAAGAGAGTCTCATACAAAGAACCTTTCATTGTTCGGGAATTCACTCGTGCATGGAAAATGAAAAAACATATTTTATTAGAAGTAAAAAAAACATCTCAAGATTTTGACTTTGATATTGTAGTAGGTGTATTCACTGTTCCAGGCGGCTGGCTAGCTGCGAAAGTCGCAAAAATATATAATAGACCTTATGCGATCGTAGGGCTTGGAAGTGATATCCACCTTTTTCATAAACATCTAATTCTAGGTAAAATGACTTTGCGAACTCTCCAAAAAGCAAATATGGTAATTGTGAATGCTGAAAATTTAAAAGAGAAAGCTATAACCTTGAATATCCCATCTAAAAATATAAAAGTTTTGCCATTTGGATATGATGAGAAAGTTTTTAATATAAACCTACTAAATTTTAGAAAAAAAGCCCTCCTCATTCTGATGGTTGCAAACTTAGTTGAAGTCAAACGTCCACATACATTTATTAATGCTGCTATGATAATTTCACATTCTGGCATTGATGCGAACTTCGCAATTGCTGGGGATGGATATATGAGGGATGAACTCGAAGAAAAAGTTCGAAATTCACAATTTACGGATAGATTTACCTTTTATGGTTCTATATCTCAAAAAGAACTAGCAAAATTGTACTCACAGGCAACCTGCACTGTTCTTACAAGCCGTTCAGAAGGATTACCTTTTTGCCTAATTGAATCTTTAGCTTGCGGTACACCAGTTGTTTCCACAAATCTTCCTGGAGTTCGTGAAATTGTAACTGATATGGAGAATGGAATTCTTACCAATATAGATGCCTCAGAGGAAACAGCTAAAGCTATAAAAAAAGTCTGTTCATGGAACAAGTCCAAAAATAAAATTGCGGAAAGCATTAAAAATCGTACATGGGAAGATCATGCAATTCAATTTAAAAGACTTTTGGAAGAAGTCGTGAAAAAATAAATTTTAATCCACTTATTTTTAATAGGTGTGTAACACTTAAATAAGTGAAAGAAGCACCTCCGCCAACAAGTACAATTCTAATAATCAAATTTATATTTATAGTATAATATCGAAGAATATATATAGAGCATCCCATTAAAAGAGTTGCAACAAAAAACTTAAATATTAAGATAAAAGAAGATGAACTGATGATTTGAGGATGCATAATTTGAAGAATCATAATATTAATAATTGCACCTATTGCGTAAATGGCAGAATATGTAATAGCAATACCATAAATTCCTAAATATTTTGATAAGATAAAATATAAAGGAATAGAAATAAGTGCTAAAATCGATCCTTCAATTGCCATTATTTTTGTCTCCTTATAAACAAGAAACATATTTGCCATAACCAAATTAATAGATTGTGGAACTATCATAATTGCAATAATTGCAATTAAATTTGCACAAACTTGTGTATCTTCTGTAGAAAACTTTCCATTTTGCAAAAGTAAAGCTACAATATCATTTGCTTCCATCGCAAAAAATATTGCACACGGTAATGCTAGAAATACTACTACTTTTACAGACTGGTGAAATGTTTCAATTAATGCTTTCTCATCTCCCCTAGCCTTCTGTTCCCCCATAAGAGGAAAAATCGCAGTTGTTACCGGAGAAGCAATAAAAATCAAAACTGTTCCCGAGAGAAAAAACGCATATTCAAGCAATGAAAGATTACCAGGATTAGGCAATTGAGAGGCTGCATTTTTTTGAACAAATGGAATTATTTTCCCTATTAAATTACCTATTAATAAGGGCCAAGCAACCATCGTAGTTGTTTTTAATGCGGGGTTCGCAAGATTCCAGTTCCAACTCCAATGAAACTTATCTTGAAGAAATAGTATTAAGAAAAATATTCCTATGGAAACTCCTATTAAATTACCATAAACCAATCTCATAATTCCCCATTCTTGCGGTAGAGCATATAAAGCGATTAAAGAACTAATAGGAAACATAAGAGTTGAAATTGCAGGAACTAAAAAACTTTTATGTGCATGATAAAAGGCTACATAAATAAGAGAAAGCCCCATTAAAATTATTGCAGGTGAAAGCCAACGTGACAGAGAAAGAGTCAATTGCATTGTTTCAGAATCGAATCCACTAAATAAGAGTGGAATAATATAAGGGATAAGAAAATAATATGCTACAGTAATAAATAACAGAATGAGCGCAGAAAAATTTAGAATTCCTGATACATCTTTAATCGCCTCTTGATCTCCCACATCTTCACGTCTTTGTTGAAAAACTGGAATAACTACCTTAAAAATAATACCACCTACAACAAAATCTCCTAATTGTTGAGGTATAGTAAAAGCTGCGAAATACGCATCTGTTTCAATTCCTGCACCAAAATCACCCGCGATTGTGCGTTTTAAAACAAGTCCTAAAAGACTTTTAAACACAACAAACCCCATTAGCAAAATTGACGCATGCGATGCTCGTTTTAAATTAATTTCTGTCATATAAGCTCTTTAAAATTCATTTTATTTATAAATTTGCATTGGGCTTCATTTCAATATCTAGACATTGCACGAAAAACCTTTTTCACTTCGTTCAAAGGCTTTTCGTACACTGTCTGTTTGCGGTTCTTTTTTGAACAAATAAAACTTAAAATCATTATTAACGAGTCAGTATTAATCTCAAATAAAGTTCAAAATCTTTGATTTTGAACTCATACAGAGCCTGTGTGAAAAGGTTTTTGGCTCTTTAAAAACCTTTTCGTGCAGGGGCTAAATAAATAAAATTTTGAATTTAGCTATATCTTTTGCTACAAGTAAAAGCGGGGCAAAGCCCTACTCCCTATCGGGAGCCACAGCCCTTGCTTTGCAAGGTCGCTCGAGGGCTCGCTCTGTACTCCCAAAATTCGCTTCGCTCATCGAAATAATCGTAATTGTAAAATGTGTCGCTCTGTGTGCGAAGCATTTGGAGTGCGTCGCTCCGCGACGCTTTTACTTTTTATGTAATGTTCTGTAAATAAATAAAACTTTGAATCTAGCTATATTTTTTGCTACAAGTAAAA
>JAYEIY010000237.1:0-7185 GCA_034660375.1 Verrucomicrobiota bacterium | reverse complement strand
CTACGGTGAATATCCCCGGTGGGGATAAAACGGAGATTCTTTTTTAAGAATTGACCTTAGATGAGGTGGAATAATATCCTGGATAAAAAAAGGGAATCTGAGTTGCTCGATAACTTGGAGCTCTGGAATTTAAAAGAAACAATTTATACTGCGGCAGCATTTGCAGCATCAGAGCAAGTTGAAATTAGCAAGTCAGGAATTGATTCAAAGAAAGTTTTAATATTTTTAAAAGGATGCATAGGAGAGGCTGTGGTAACTATTAATGAAAAGATTCCAAGGCTAAAATCAGGGACAACTCCAATTAATGTTTTAAAAGGAAGTGAAGAGGAACAAACTAAAAAAAAGGAGGTTTACAAACAATCAAAAATTCAGCAACGAAGAAATAATAAACAAAAAACAGGAGGCACTTTCAAAGAAAAAATTAGAAAAGCATTTTGTAAAATAAGCAAACAACTTTCCGATGAAAGACTGTTTGCTATCGGAGAACTCTTAAATCATAGAGTTCAATTTTTAAAAATTTAACTGTCGATTAAATAAGTTGTTTTTTTTTACGAAAATAACTTGACTTAGTGCAATGATTAATAATTAAACCCTCCACGAAAGGGTTTTTAAAAAGCAAAAGGCTTTTCATACAGGCTTTCTAAGTTCAAAATCAGAGATTTTGAACTTTATTTGAGATGAATACTGACTCGTTAATAGTGATTTTAAGTGTTATTCACTCAAAAAAAACAAGTGCAAGCAGAAACAGATAGTGTCCGAAAAGTCTTAGAGTAAAGGGAAAAAGACTTTTCGTGCGGTGTTCAATTAATATTTGATAGCGAGCATAAGGGAATTTATTCCGCTACCGATTCCCAGCATTGCCAGTATATCTCCTGAATTAAGAGATCCTTGTTCTTCGGCAATTGCAACAGTTATAGGCATGGATACGGAACCGCAGTTGCCAAGAAATTGAACTGTAGGGAAATCTTTTTCAGGGTTTATGTTTAACCTTGAATAGAGCAGATTGCGGTGCGCTCGACCGACTTGATGACAGCAAAATATATCTGGAGTATCATCCTGCCAGGAAAATTCTTTTTTCATCTTTGCCCAGTTTTTTTCTGCTAGATCTATACCTCTATTTAAAAGTTCCTCAGAGTCTGTAGACATTTGTGGGGCACTGTCAACCGTCATTGCTTTATCTGCGTCGCCACGGCAAAGATTATTGTAACGTGTATCTGAAAGGGCAACACCACCAATAAGTTTGTGTTTAGATGCGGGATCTTTTCCGGTTAAGACTACTGCTACAGCAGCAGAACCTATGGTTAATGATGCAAAATAAGGTTTTAAGGTCTTGCGAGTAAGAGTTTTGTCTGAGAGCAGTTGGTTTATTGTATTTTCTACAAGTGGTCTACCATTTTCTCCTGCGACAAGGAGGACATTTGAGCATTGTCCAAGTTCAATCATATTAGCACCGGCAATAATACCACTTGCTATGCCAAGACATGCATTTGAAATATCAAAATTTATAGCATCTGGTCTAAGTCCAAGACCTTCATGAACTATTGATGCCGTTGCCGGTTCCACACAGTCTCTGCTTACAGAACAGTGTATTATGCAATCAATATCATTAGAAGACAAATTTGCATTTTTGAGGGCATTTTTTCCTGCTTTGATACTGCCTTCACTGGGCATCATTGCTGTTGGCCAAAATCTTCTTTCTTTTATTCCGGACATAAGCTCAAGTCGTCCTTTAGGAAGATTAAGTCTTTTGTAAAGAGGAGATAATCTCTCCTCTATTTCTGCAGAAGTAACTACTTTTGAAGGTAATTCGTAGGCAAATGCCCTAATA
This sequence comes from Verrucomicrobiota bacterium, assembly GCA_034660375.1. Classification (GTDB taxonomy): domain Bacteria; phylum Verrucomicrobiota; class Lentisphaeria; order UBA2565; family JAYEIY01; genus JAYEIY01. The sequence continues at coordinate 5,357 of JAYEIY010000237.1, read as the reverse complement.
TATACATTTTTATATTTCATAATAAATCATTTCTTGGTAATTTTGTTGTTTGAAGCTAGAAAATAACTCAAAAAAACGATAAAACAACGGAGGGCAATGAGGTTTATTATATTTTAATTTTTTTCTATAAAAATATCTTTTTATTTCAATTTCAGCAATTATAGTGTTTTTCTTTTTTACTGATACACTCTTTTAACTTTTTCTGAGGGAATATGCATATATCGAATGACAAAATTGTTATTACAGGAATAGGACTTACCGCTCCTAATGGGAATAATCTTGAAGAATATCGCTCTAATCTTCTTAATAATGTGTCCGGAATACAGAAATATGAAATTCGTTATATAGGAGAAACTCTCGCAGGAATTTGTAACTTTGACACAAAAAAATATCAGAAAAGAAAAGAAATCAGGACTGGTACTCGGGCGGGATCAATTGCAATTTACTGTGCAAATGAGGCTATTAATAATTCAGGATTGGATTTTGAATCCACAGATAAAAGTCGCACAGGGATTTATCTTGGGATTACTGAACATGGAAATGTTGAAACTGAGACTGAAATACATAACATAAGTAAATTTGACTATGATGTAAAATTCTGGTCTCACTATCATAATCCTAGGACAGTTGCTAATAATCCAGCGGGTGAAGTCTCTATTAATCTGGGAATAACAGGTCCTCATTATACGCTTGGCGGTGCCTGTGCAGCAGGGAATATGGGGATAATTCAGGGTGTACAGCAACTAATGCTCAATGAAGTTGATATTGCCTTGGCAGGCGGTGTTTCAGAAAGCATTCATACTTTTGGTATCTTTGCAGGGTTTAAAAGTCAGGGTGCATTAGCTACTAACGAAGATCCAACCAAAGCAAGTAGACCCTTTGATATTAATCGTAATGGCATTGTTGTTGCTGAAGGAGGGGGGGTGTATGTCCTTGAAAGAGAATCTTCCGCAAAAAAAAGAGGTGCCAAAATCTATGCCGAAATAGCAGGATACTGTCTCAACTCGGATGCCTACAATTTTGTCTTACCATATCCTCCTAGGCAGGCGGAATGCATATCATCTGCAATTGAAAAAGCAGGAATCACACCCAATGATATTGATATAGTAAATACCCATGCAACAGCAACAAAAGCAGGTGATATTCAAGAATGCGATGCAATAAGAAAAGTTTTTGGAGAGAGTAAAAATGTTTACTACAATAATACAAAAAGTTTTATAGGACACGCAATGGGCGCAGCAGGTGTTTTGGAACTTTCCGGAAATATCCCATCATTTAATGATAATATCATACATCCGACAATAAATGTTGATGAACTCGACCCCAAATGTGCACTGAATAATCTAGTTCTCAATGATCCGCTGAAAAAGAGCACTGAAATCAATTATATACTTAATAATTCATTCGGTATGGTTGGAATAAATTCAACTCTTATTGTTAAGCGATACCTTGATTAAGGATATGCCAGAAAGTATGTTGTTAGTATTCTAGCTTTTTTTTTTATTTCCCCTTTAATCAGAATCAGCGTAATTCAGAGAATTTCAGAAGATTTTAGGTTAAACAAAAATCTTATATAAAACAGATTCTGGAAATACACTCATTAAAGGTTTCCTGACCGCTCAGGATGTCGATTTCTACACGTAAGAAATAAAATTGTAAGTCTCTTCTGTCAAGTTTAGGGAAACGTACAGCATCTTTCTCTGTAGTAAGAATCATTGTTGCCCCTTTATTAATACTGACATTTACAAAATTGATTATTTCCTGTTGTTGATATCTGTGGTGATCCGCAAAGCGTTCAAAATAGAGAATTTCTCCACCTAATCCACGAATAAAAGCTTCAAATCCTTCGGGCTTGGCAATCCCGCTTATGCATGCGATTTTCGCCCCTTTCAATAATTCAAGATCTTCAATTTTTCCAGTATAAATATCTGCAAGATGTTTGGGTTTATGTGTACATTCTATCATCTCTGCTCTTCTATTGTGTTTTTGCAAAAAATGTTTAATATGCTTCAAATGCTTTCCCCCATTTGATTTTGTGAGAAATATCACATCAGCTCTTCTTATGTTCTTGATGGGTTCCCGCAAGAATCCACGTGGAAGTAAATGATGATTATCAAAAGGATTGGTGCTATCAACAAGAAGAATATTAAAACGTGGGCGGAGTCCAAGATACTGGAATGCATCGTCAAGAATGAGAGTGTCTATCCCCATTTCTCTTATGGCGTAACGACCGCTTTTTACACGATCTTTATCTACCAGAACAACGGTTTTAGGTAAATTTGATGCGAGCATATATGGTTCATCTCCGGAGTGTTCGGAGTCGAGAAGAAGTTGTTTGCCATCGGAAACAATTCTTGGGGGATCTTCGCGGTTCAATATTTTATCAAAGATCCTTGTGAGCAATGATTTCTTTTTACTTTTGTATCCCCTGCTTAATATTGCAACTTTTCTTCCTTTTTCGGCAAGAGTTCGAGCAAAGATTTCTACTACAGGGGTTTTCCCTGTTCCGCCACAGGTTAGATTGCCGACACTTATAACTAAACATCCAAGAATCCTCTGTCGAAAAATTCGTTCACTGTAAAGGGAGAGCCGTAGCTGCACAATACTGCGATATATACGAGAAAGAATAAATAAAAAGGCTTTAAATGTCCTGTCACGTTTCCTTTTTTTGTGTTTTCCGGAAATAATATCAATTAGATATTGTTCAAAATTTTCAGATAGTCTATTAAAATCCATAAGCTTTTGAAGAGAGATTGAAATAATCAGTAAAGAGCTTAAGTTACAGAGTTTTTCGCACTTTTCAAGGTAAATTAATCATCAAGCAACAAACAAGGTTTTTAAAAAATAGATTATGTCAGGACGTAAAAGAATAGTTAAAAATAAAAAAGCATATTATCTTTACAGTGTCGGAGATACCATTGAAACAGGAATTGTTTTACTTGGAACAGAGGTAAAATCCTGCAGAAAAGGCGATGTCTCTGTCGGTGATGCCTATGCTCAAGTTGAGGATGGAGAAGTTTTTCTGGTTGGATTCCATATAGCTCCCTACAAAGAGGCTGATCAGTTTAATCATAATCCGCTTAGAAAACGGAAGCTACTCCTTCATAAACGCGAAATAGCAAAGCTGAAAGCTGCAAGAGACCAAAAAGGAATGACGCTTGTCCCCCTAGAATTATATTTTAGAAACAATAAGGTGAAATTGTCCCTTGGACTTTGTAAAGGAAAGAATGTTGCAGATAAAAGACATGCTTTGAGAGACCGTACTCACAGAGATGAAATGAAACGAGCCGTATCCAAATATTAACCCTGCCTTTAAAAAGCTTGCCATAAAAAACATAAATATTACTGCTAAGGAACTATGTTACAACTTTCAGATTTTTATTACAGTCTTCCCAAAAAACTTATCGCACAAAAACCACTAAAAACACGCGATGCTTCACGAATGCTCGTCCTTAACTCTCAGTCGGGAGATTGCGGACTCCGCAAATTTATAGAAATCCTTGACTATCTGAAAAAAGATGACTGCCTGGTTTTTAATGATACAGAAGTAATTCCAGCTCGTATTCTTGGAGAAAAAATTCCAACCGGAGCAAAAATAGAGATTCTTCTCCTTGAAGAAACCTCGCGGGGATGTTGGAAAGCTATGATTAAACCCGGAAAACGGGTGAAATCAGGAACAATCATTAAAATTGATAAAAAAGGAAGGTATTCTTGTAGTGTGAAGACTAAAAATGATGACGGTACTTATCAAATTGAGCTGAATTCAGATGATTTACAGGGGATTTTCGATAAATATGCTCATATTCCTCTGCCTCCATATATTTTCAGAGAAGATACAGAAAATGATAAAAAACGTTATCAGACTGTTTATGCTAAGAATCCCGGAGCAGTTGCAGCTCCGACCGCTGGACTGCATTTTTCAGGCAATATTCTTTCTAAGATAAGAGAACTAGGTTGTCATACAGCACATGTAACCCTTCACGTAGGACCTGGAACATTTCAACCGGTCAAAGTAGATAATTTATCAGAACACAAGATGCATGAAGAACGTTTTCTTCTCAGCAAAAAAAATGCAGACATAATTAATAAGACCAAAGCAAATGGCGGACGAATTATCGCGATAGGAACAACCTCCGTCAGAGTACTTGAAAGCTGTGCAGATAAAAGAGAAAATATAATTCCTCAGACCGGTCGAACCGATATTTTTATCTATCCACCTTACAAAATGAAGATTGTAGATGCCCTTTTAACCAATTTTCATCTGCCCAAGTCAACCTTACTTATGCTGGTCTCAGCCCTCGCCGGACGAGAAAACATTATGAATGCCTATAATCTTGCTGTAAAAAATAATTTCCGTTTTTACAGTTACGGGGATTGCATGTTAATTTTATAGGCGTTGATCATTAATTGCCGTTGACAGTTGACCGTGAGGGACAAAAGAACTATCCATAAAACACATACTCGATCACTGCGTCCTTCAAGTCCTTCAGTCTACATCTAACTCGAAAAATACTCATATTTCTCTTGCATTTTTGCTACAAAATCTTAATATCTCCATTATAGTATTTTTAAAAGAGCTTAGTATTCGGAGAAAAGATGATTGATTTAACAAATAATCCACACGATAAACTGTTTAAGGAAGTATTTTCCAATAAAAAAGAGGCAATTGCTTTTTTAAAAGATTCTATTCCTAAGACGGTTTCCAGTAAAATTGACTGGAATTCTCTGAAATTGCAGAAAAACAATTTTATTGATGAAGATATGAAAGGTAGTGAATCTGATCTTCTTTATGAGGTTAAGCTTGACAAAACTCAGAAAATAAGCTATATTTATGTCTTATTTGAACATCAGTCAAATCCTGATAAATGGATGGGGTTCAGAACGTTAAAATATATGTGTCGAATCTGGGATAGACAATTTAAAGAACATCCCAGAAGTAAATATTTACGCCCGATTTTACCTGTAGTACTCTATCAAGGCAAAAAACAGTGGAATATATCTACTAAATTTACAGAACAGTTTGGTCAGATTGATATTGATACTAAATTTTTTCCGAATTTTGAGTATTGCTTGATTGATCAGACTGATTTGGATGATGAACATTTAAATGGTCTTATTCTGGGCAAAGTTTTACAGATTTTAATGCATTGTGCTCATCATGGTGATTTTGCTCGGATGGAACATAAAATAATTGATTTTCTTAGCAAGCTTCCGCCTCGTCCTGGACTGGAAATTAGAATAATGTTTATGAATTACATAGCCCAGACACAAAAGAGAAAAACTGTTGAGAATTTCATAAAAGAGATTAAAACACACAAAGAAATGGAGGTTGATATGCTTACAGCAGCACAAGTATG
>JAYEIY010000236.1:0-7216 GCA_034660375.1 Verrucomicrobiota bacterium | reverse complement strand
CCCATGGCTTCACATGGCTCGTTACCTTACCATGCGCATGGTTCCGTTCCGGACTGGTGGCTAACCTTTATCCGTGCTGGATTGTCCAGCTTGTTTACGCCAGCTTCGCTTGGCGCTCTCATAATTCATTTCCATGTTCTCTTAAATTTATTTCCAAGATATTGTCAAGATGTAAGCAGGTAAGGTTTATCTGCGGATATTTAGTTTTAAAAAAATGGTACTTTTTCGGATTAAACTGCTTTAGATTCCATTTCACTTCAAAAGCGAAACTCTTCCCCATAAGGTTGTTTGAAATAAAATCGACTTCCTGTTTTTTTATGGTACGCCAGAATTTAATAGAATCGTCCTCGAAGTACTGCTTTAACAAATGATAGACATAAGCTTCAAGAAGTTCGCCACGATCATCTCTCAAACCTACAGGGGAAAAATTGCCGAGCAGGTAATTCCTCAAACCTGAATCACTAAAGAAAACTTTTGACATTTTTCTTATTTCGGAGCTAACATTATGATAATACGGAGGAACTATATGAATGTGAAAAGATTTTTCCATTACCCACAAATATCTCTCAATAGTTTTATTGTCCAAGCCAATATCACTGGTTAGAGAATTAACATTTAAAAGTTCGCCAGTACGTTCAGCCAATAGCTTCATCAACAAAAAATAAGCATCAGGCTTCTGCAGGTCAGCCTCCAGCACATCTTTTTTTGCGTAGGCAGTTGCCAATTCCTTGAGAACCTCTTTTTTTTCAATAGAAGTCTCTGTCAATACAACATCAGGATATCCTCCAAAAATGAGATACTCATAAAAAAGACGTATTATTTCATCCTTATATACCAATGGAATTATTCCATTATTCAAATATGGGAGTAATTCTTCTCTATCCTTGAATCGTAGCATTTCTCCAAATGTCAACGGAGGCATTTCAAAAATTCGTTTACGTCCAGCAAGAGAGTCTTTAAAATTTCTGTCTATATAAAAACTTGAAGAACCGGAAACAATAAATTTCAGTTTATCTACATATAAATCATAATGAAACTTTAGAAAATTAGAGGGATCGGGAAGATATTGAATCTCGTCAATGAAAACAATAAGTTTTTTCTTTGGTGGAAGTTTCGGTATAACTTGAAACAACTTTTCAGGAGAATCACCAATTAAATTTCTTATTCTTTTATCTTCCAATGAAAGAAAACAAACAGGAGTCCCTGCTTTTTTTAGTGTTGTGTGCAGCTGATGTAACAAAGTTGTCTTTCCCACCTGTCGCGCACCAATCAAAAGAGATATCTGCTTCTTATCCACATGCTTCAATAAATTGTCATAAATAAATCGCTTCATACAACCTTTTCTCTACTTAAAAATAGCTTTTATCCAAAAATATTCCATATCAAGACTCTGTAATTCCAAAAATATCCCATACTTTACTGCTTTCAATCCCAAAAAAAGTCAAAAACAAGTTTTATTCACGGAAAAAACATCGGAATTCAAATATAGAAATCGGTTAATTGAAAAATAATTCACCGATCCCTCAATCCATAAAGAGCAACTGCGATTCCGGCGAGTTCTCCTATGTGTTTGCCCAATTCACTTTTTGTTATTTCACAGTTTTCATACATTTCAGGCCATGCGAAGCGTTTGATATATTTTTTTAATGGAACCATAAGTGTATCACCGGAATAAAGGGCCAGAGTTCCAAGAATTATGACTTCAGGATTCAGTGTCATCATGCATATCCCTATCCCTTGAGCCAAACGCATACATGTTTCGTCCCAAAATCTAATCGCTTCAGGAAGACCATTTTCTGCTGCTTTTCTTATTTCGGGATAGCTTAAATTCTCAGGATTTCCATCAACTCCTTCTATTGCAAGAAAGGGATGATTCGGATTATTTTCCACAATTTTTCTGAGGCGTTTAGAAACTGCATTGCCTCCGCAAAATGCTTCAAAACAACCCTTCATTCCACAACCGCATTCCGGTCCATTAATATCAATAATATTATGTCCGACTTCTCCAGCCTGTCCAGTATGTCCCTGTATCAAAACACCATTGGAAATGATTCCTCCTCCTATCCCAGTACTCATGGTTAGATAAAGGACATCTTTTTTACCTCGACCCGCACCAAAAAACCATTCTACAAGTACGCCGGCATTTGCATCATTATCAAAAAACACATCAACTCCCAGAAATTCTTCCAGCCATTTTTTTATTGGCACATTTTTCCAATTTGGCATATTGGGTGAAGGGAGCATAATTCCGTTTGGAACATCAATGGGTCCCGGGGATGCTATTCCGGCAGCTCTTACATCCTCCAAAGATAAACCTACTTTCTGAAGAATCTTTGCAGTAATTTTTTTTACATCCTCCATTACCTGTTCAGGGATAGAATCCTCTCCCGTTTTAATCCTATCAGAATCAAGAATTTTTCCTAGACTGTCTGCAATTGATATTGCAATTTTAGTTCCACCAATATCATATCCAAGAATATATTTTTTATCGTCCATTCTTATTCCCTTTTTTACTTTTAGCTTACATGGCATTTTTTTATTTCTTACATATATATTTTATAGAATTAAAAAAAAATTAATATAGCAAGGCAGTGTATTTTTTCAATAATTCATACAACTGTATATTTATATTTTTTTATAATTTCTTCAAATGCATTTTTAGGTTCCATTTTGCAGAGTTGTTCTGCAAATTCAAGAGTTATAGGTGGCATTGTCCCTACTTTTTCAAAAAATGCATTCATTTCAAAGATATCCGAGAATTTTTCCTTTGCTTTTTCTCCACAGTATGAAAAATCTGCATATTTAGCCAAAATCGAATGTCCAACCATAATTCTAGCTCCTTTTAGGAAGATGTTCTTATATTTTGAAAGAATTTTACCGTTAAGATCATCTGCAAATGGTTGTCCGGCTTTATTCATTTCTGTTCCTATATTGATGGGAAGCCCCATTGAATCTGCACTTTCAACCATTTCCGAGAGTTTCGCAACTTTTAAAGCCTGTGTTTCTGCATCTGCAAAATTCCAGTTTCTATCAGGAACTATATTCAGTGCTGTTGCACCTTTATCTTTTAAACATGTGAGAAGAGCTTTTGCATCAGCCTCTCCATCATTTGTTCCATCCAACCATGTAATCATCGGAACAGCACCACATGATGCAACCCAGTCAATAAACTCATCAACCGACGGAAATGTATCAACAGATGGCTGTACATAGCCAATCCCACCCCTTTTTGCAAGTTTTGCACGAACTACATTTTCCATAAGTGGCAAATCATTTACAATTTCAAGAGTTTTTTCTTTTGTTTCTCCAAAAACATTGCTCCAAAAATTAAGCAAATCGTTTTTATCTGCAAAATTATTTTCTGCCTTTTTAATATATGCTATTACAATATGTCGTTCGGTAGCTGCTCCTGACGGGGTTAATGGCAAGACATCATTATCATAATTGATTGCAATTTCTGAGAGCTTTGCATTAACACGTTTTATCAGTGCTATATTACGTTCTTTTGCCCGTTGTCTGTAACCTGCCAATCCTTCTGCTTGTTTAGTTCCGGATTTTGGGATTTTGGTAAAACCGGCTCCCATGATATAGGTTACGCCATGTTCTCCGGGCGAATTAATATCTACGTTAGAATATTCATTCAAAAATGCTCTCGTTTCAAGATTTACAGTCGAACGTAAACCGAGAATTTTTCCTGCATCAAGAAACTCTTCAAGTCCATCAAGAACATCAAAATCACAAAGCCCCGCAGCGTAGAGACCAGCTTGTTTGGATTCCCAAGCAATACGTGATGGAGACCAATCCTCTGCATTATATGAAAAAAATGAGTGAAAATGCATATTTACATTTTCTGTTTCAGTTTTTTCATTTTTGCTTGCTGATAACTCTAATAAAGCCGTCTTGCGCTCTTCTGGATTAAATGAATTAAGTTTTTCTAAATTTTCTATCATAACTTTATTTTGCCTTATTTTATATTTTATTTATTATTCAGAATTAATCTATCTAAAATCATTAAATAGACATTGCACGAAAAGCCTTTTTCGCTTCACTCAAAGGCTTTTCGTACACTGTCTAAATATTAACCATTGCTTTTACAACACCATCTTTGTATTCGGCAACTAATTCAAATGCTTCTTTTGTTTTTTCAAATGGAAAGTGGTGTGTAACCATGACATCAACATCAAAGTCTTTTCTATCAATCATATCAAGTGCCAATTGAACACAGTGATTCTGACGTCTGACATTTTGAATACAAATTTCTTTGTGTCTCAATTCATCTACCGGAAATCTCCAGTTATCCAATTCGGGCGGAATCCCGATTATCATGAGTTTTCCACCCGGCTTAAGGATTTGTATTGCCTGAAATACAGCATCCTGTTCTCCACAGCATTCGAAAACCACATCTAAAAGTTCCGGTTCCATTTCTGTAATTTTTGCAACAACATCTTCTTTGTCAGGATTACCTGTCCACATAGCGCCTGCTTTTTTTGCAACCTTGAGCCGGGAAGCAACTTTATCTGTTATATATATTTTTTCGGCGTCCTGAGCCAATGCCGGCAGAAGTACACTTAAACCAATCGGACCACTTCCGAGAATCCCTATGCTCTTCCCTTTCATCTCACCAGATTGCTTAACAGCATACACCCCAATAGCAAGTGGCTCCGAAATTGCTGCCTGATCAAAACTCATTTTATCAGTTATTTTAAAACAAGATTTTTCGGGCATTACAATATATTCAGAAAGACAGCCAGGAGCTTGTTGAGGACATCCTAAAAAACGAAGTTTCCGACATGTATGCGGACGCCCTACTCTGCATTGATCACATTCTCCACAAGGCATTGCGGGCTCAACAGCAACTCTATCACCAACCTTCAAATTTTGTACCTGCGACCCGATTTTAGTGATAATTCCCGCCCCCTCATGCCCTACACAAAACGGATAGTTAACCACCTGACTACCTATCTTTCCCGTTAAGTAATAGTGTACATCTGAACCGCAGACACCAACTACCTGCATCTTGATTAATACTTCGTACTCATTCTTAATTTCAGGATCAGGAACTTCAACCATCTGCATTTCTCTAATACCTGTCAAAACCATAGATTTCATTATTTATTTTTCCTCACAGAGAGATAAAATCTCATTGGAGCGGGATATCCCTCTATTGTTTTATTTGTATCCTCTTTGCTTAAAAAGTCTGACAGACTTTGAAATTGCATCCATTCTGTCTTCCGCTGTTCATCAAAAGTCATTTTATGGGTATAAAACGTTTGTATATTGGAGAATTTTGCACGTTTAATCCAGTTTGTCAAGCATTTTAGTGTGGGAATAAAATATGAACCGGGGGCTTTGGCATATCTTTTTTCAGGAAAAAGGGCTACAGGCTCTTCTCCCGGGATTCCCTGTGTTTCAATTATCAATCGTCCTCCGGGGGTTAGAGCAGAGTATAGGTCTCTGAGCATTCCGACAGGATCTGGTTTATGATAAAGTATTCCCATGCAAAAGATAACATCAAAGAATTCTCTATAATATGAAATATGCTCTATTCCAAGAAGTTCTCCAAATATTTTTTCTTCAGGTTTTAGAGAGTTCAAAAAACGATATTGGTAGTGAACATGCATTGTTGGATCGAGTCCAATAACAAGTTCCGGATTTTTAGAGAGCAGCCGATACATATAATAGCCGTTATTGCAGCCTATATCGGCAATTTTAGCACCTGAAAAAACGTTTTCACCTTCGGATTCTTCAATAAAATCAAAAATCCGTTTCATTTTCAAATCTGATCTCCATTCAGAATCTATCTGAGTTCCAAAAAGATTAAAAGGTCCTTTTCTCCAGGGAGAAAAAATCTTTATTGCTTCTGTAAGTCTGTTTTTCTGTTCGCAAGATAATTCATCTGCTTTGCCAATAATGACCTCGTCCCCCGAATAATCCGAGTTTCCTGCTCTTATATCACTAACTAATTCTAATCCCTTTTTGTACCTGATATTTCCTTTCCAATCAAGCCATTTTTTCCTTTCTTCTCTGAGATCAAAAATCTTCTTTGAATCAATTAATCCACTATATTTTGTTAAATAATCCATATTTTGTGCTATATTAAAGTGTTATCATTTTTTTTAAACTATAAAATAAGAGGTTTTTTTTATGATTGCAAGTCTATGTGGCAGATTAATTGAATTAGATTTTACAAGAATAGTAATTGACGTAAATGGTGTCGGCTACGAAGTTTTTATTCCGATGAGTACCTATGACAAGCTTCCAAAAGAAAATGAAGAAGCCTCTTTACTTATTCATACCGCAGTTCGCGAAGATGCTATAACCCTCTACGGATTCAAAACTGTGGAAGAAAAACAACTTTTTCTGATGCTTACAAGTGTTTCAGGAATAGGACCTAAACTCGGTCTCAACATATTGAGTGCTATGCCCGTAGCAGTATTTTGCCAGCATATTGCGGACTCCGCAATAAAACCTATTACAAGAATTAGTGGTTTGGGTCAAAAGACTGCCGCTCGGTTGATTGTAGAGCTGAAAGACAAAGCGAAAAAGCTTTTACCGTTTTTGACACACGGCATGGGAACAGGAGCACAGGATGTAAAACTTTCTAATTTTGCAGAAGATGCTGTTGCTGCGCTGGAAACTCTTGGCTTCAAAGGTGCAAAAGTTCGAAAAACAATAAGCAAATTAATAAAATCACTTCCCGAAGAAAAACAGACTACAGAAGACTTTATAAAGAGTGCTTTGCAAAATTTAAATGGATAAAACAAAAAATAAGGACCTACAGACAGTGTATGAAAAACCTTCGAGCTAAACGAAAAAGGCTTTTCGTGCAATGTCTATTTAAACCATGGACGAAAAGAGGTTGGGGTTGCCACGAATGCACGAATAAAGGCTTTTTTATACGAATTTCAAACAATTATTTATGATGTTTTGATTAGCTTTTTTCTTTTTTTATGAAAATTAAAGGGAAAAAGACTCTCAAAGAATTAATCATCCGTACTTAAATTCGTGATTTCACCACTCCAGTTGATCATTGCTGATGTAAAATCAGCCTCATTGCAAACAAAGTGTGGTTAAAAAAAAGCTTTTCGTGCAATGTCTATTTATAGACATTAAAACTATGTCTCGTACGTTCTACCAACAAAATAATATCACGTAAATTTTCAAGAGTTTTTGCTTCCAGCCATTTTTCCATAAAAGTTTTTTCCTGAACCAACTG
>JAYEIY010000235.1:0-7218 GCA_034660375.1 Verrucomicrobiota bacterium | reverse complement strand
AACAATCCTCTCTACAAGGATACTATCGTTTCCAAAAACGGAAAAGCCCTGTGTCTTTATATCCCCATTAAAGAGAAAGTCTATAGTTACAATGTTGCTCATTTGGTTAAACAATTAACAAAAGACTGGAAACATGACAAAGTCTATATAACCGGATTACCAGTTGCTGAGGATACATTCGGAGTCCAAATGCTCAAACAAATGGCCATTTCCGCTCCTCTAGCAGGGCTAATGATATTCTTGATGTTATGGTTCTTTTTCAGAAAAATGGGTCTGATCCTTGCACCCTTGATTATTGCAATTATGAGTGTAATATGCACAATGGGTCTATTGATTGGGCTTGGTTTTAAAGTACACATAATGAGTTCTATGATTGCAATTTTCCTGATGCCGATTGCGGTTGTGGACTCAGTACATATTCTTAGTGAATTTTTTGATGTACACCATAAATTTAATGACGAAAAAGAGGCTATAAGGCACGTAGTAGGTCATCTTTTTATCCCTATGCTTTATACATCACTGACTACCGCAGCCGGTTTTGCATCTCTTGCAACCGCACCTATTCCACCAGTTCAAGTCTTTGGTCTGCATGTAGCATTCGGAGTAGTTCTTGCATGGGTATTGACAATGACCTTTGTTCCGGCATTTATTTTACTGTTTGTTTCAGAAAAATCCTTAAAAAAGTTTAATTCTACAGAAAAGGATTCTAAAAAAAGCACTACGATGGAGCATTTTTTGAAAGCTACCGGAGATTTTACATATCTACGCTGGAAACTTATTCTTGTTGTAACAGCCATTATTCTAGGGATCTCTATCTTCGGAATAACTAAAATTCATATAAATGATAATCCGGTAAAATGGTTCACAAAAAATCATTCAGTCAGGGTTGCAGACAGAGTTCTTAACAAACATTTCGGAGGGACTTATACCGCATACTTGACTTTGGCATCTGTCAAATCGGAAAAATTAACATGCCAAGAAAAATTACATAAATTCAAACAAGCTGTTGCTAATAAATTTGAAAAATCCCGGCCTGATACAGTCAGAGGATTTTATGAAATCCTTGAGAATTTATCTAAAAAATTTGGAAATGTAAAAACGTGTTCGCCTGACAAATGTTTCGTATCATTAATAGAACAGTCTAAAGTTTTAGATGCCAGCTACTCACAAGAATGGTCAAATCTTGCCGATAAAATAAATTATATGGAGATTGAGAATTTAACTTATGAAACATTAAAAAAACGAAGCAGAAAATTTAAGAACATTGACGAAGAGAAATTAGCAGTTCTTCTGAAATCTCTCAAAAACTATCCAAAAAAACAGGGGGAACCCCTCCTTAATAAAGCCCTTGATATTTGTGATAAATTTCTGAAAAATTCACTCGTTAATTTCCTCTATAAAGCCAATGTCAAATTTGCAGCTCCACTCTTTAAGAAACCGAAGATATTACATTATGTAGAAAAGCTGGAGGACTTTCTCTCTGAAACAGGCGAAGTCGGAAAAGTAAGCAGCGTTGTAGATGCATTGAAAAAAGCAAACTATGAACTTCAATACATAAAAACAAAAACCAATAAAGAAAATCATTTAAATTATAGCATTCCACCCTCCCCTGCTGCAATAGGACAAGTATTTATTCAATTGGAAGGAATGAAAAAAAAGGATTTTTTATTTCACTTTGTTACTAAAGATTATCAGGAAACTAATCTATGGGTTCAATTAAAAAGCGGTGATAACAGAGATATGCAATTGGTTGTTCAGAAACTCAACGATTACATCAAAGAAAATCCCCCTCCTTCGGGAATTGAAGCAAAATGGGCGGGACTTACATATTTAAACGTAGTCTGGCAGGAAAAAATGGTAGCCGGAACGCTTGCATCTTTGGGAAGTAGTTTTATTATCGTCTTTCTAATGATGTTGCTGCTTTTCAGATCTGTTATATTTGGATTACTTTCGATGATTCCATTGAGTGTAACAATTGCATTTATCTATGGACTTATTGGACTGGCAGGCAAGGATTATGATATGCCTGTCGCGATTTTATCTTCATTGACACTGGGACTAAGTGTTGATTTTGCAATACATTTTCTTGAAAGAGCAAGAGAGGCCTACAAACAGGAACAAAGCTGGCAAAAAGCTGTAGGAATTATGTTTGCAAATCCTGCAAGCGCAATCAGCAGAAATGCAATTGTTATTGCAATTGGCTTTACTCCTTTGCTACTTGCTCCGCTTGTACCATATAAAACAGTAGGATTTTTTCTGGCAACAATTATGGCAGTTTCCGCAGTTGGAACTCTACTCATACTCCCGGCTCTTTTAACTATGTTACAAAAAATTGCATTTAAACAAAAAAAGGAGGACTAAAACAATGAAAAATTTAATTATTCTTCTATTGGCTCTTTCAGCATTAGTAAGCACAGCAGAACTGAGTGTTCAGCAGATTGTAGAAAAAGCGAATTTTGCATCATACTATGCAGGAAAAGACGGTAAAGCAACCGTAACAATGACTATAAATGATAAAAACGGTCAAAAACGAATCAGGGAATTCGTTATCTTGCGAAAAGATGAAAAAGATGCCGGAAACCAAAAGTTTTATGTCTATTTTAAAAAACCTTTCGATGTCCGTAAAATGGCATATCTGGTATGGAAACATGTTGCTATAGATGACGATGACGACCGCTGGCTATGGCTCCCTGATCTAAATTTAAAAAAACGCATAGCCCCCGGTGATAAACGAAGCAGCTTTGTTGGTTCACATTTTCTGTACGAAGATGTTTCCGGACGTAATCTGTCTGAAGATAAACATGAATTAATAGAAACAACACAAACCCATTACCTGATAAAAAATACTCCTGTAAACCCAAATGAAGTCGAATTCTCATACTACAATATCTGGATAAATAAAGAAAACTTTCTTCCCCAAAAAGCTATATATTTCAAAAAAGAGACAAAAAAGAAATATAGAATGGTAGAAGTACTTGAGATTAAGGATATACAAGGCTTCCCAACCGTAGTTAAATCCAAGGCATCTGATTTGGAAACTGGTGGATTTACAATTAATACATTCTCTGATGTAAAATATAATATTAATCTCAAAGAAAGAATATTTACAGAACGCTTCCTGCGACGCCCCCCACGCGAAGTGCGGTAACGTACATACAGACGCACGACCGTGCGTCTCTATGTGCGTTTACAAAACAAAAGAGGGAAAACAATATGAATTTAAAAAAAACATTATTCGCATCATTTTTTATTTTCACATTTATACTTTTAGAATCTTTTGCGGAGTCCGCAAATTTTCAGAATTTGATTTATGACAAATATGGGGTGGATTTTCATGGTTTTACCGAATTACGTCTCGGAACCAGAACTGGAACAGATGATCACCAGGAATCTGAGTCTCTACAGGATATGCGTTTGCAACTGGAAATAGAAAAATTTACGGATTTCTGTACCTTTAATCTTCGAGCCGACTTCCTGTACGATGGGATAACAGGGACTTCTGACATAGACCTTGACAGAGCAACAGGACCAGTTGATTTGAGAGAAGCAAATATTTTATTTACTCCCGTTGATTGGATGGATATAAAAATAGGACGCCAGATACTTACCTGGGGGACTGGGAATATGCTTTTTATCAATGATATGTTCCCTAAAGACTGGCAGGCATATTTTTCAGGGCGGGATACGGAGTATTTGAAGGCTCCATCAGATGCAGTTTTTACAAGCATTTATAGTTCAGTCAATCTAGATATTGCTTTTATCCCGACATTTGACAATGATAGATTTATAGATGGAAGCAGAAATTCCTTCTTTAATGAAAATCAACTTGTCGGTGACGACCGAATTATTGAAACTGAGATTCCTGACAGAATTTTTACGGACTCAGAAACTGCTTTGCGTCTTTATAAAAATATAGGCGGATATGAAATTGCACTCTACTATTACAACGGATTCTGGAAAAGCCCTGCAGGTATGAATCCAACAAATGGGAAAATGACTTTTCCAGAACTGTCTGTCTATGGTATGAGTATCAGAGGGCAGGTTTTTAATGGTATCGGAAATATAGAAATAGGTTATTATGACTCAGAAAATGATAGAGATGGAACTGATCCATTTAAAAGAAATAGTGAACTGAGATACTTGATAGGCTATGAACGCGAAGTTGCTAAAAACTTTACTGTCGGACTTCAATACTACGTAGAGCATAAACTTGATTATAAAAACTATAAACAAAATTTCCCGCAAAACAAAAATACTCTCAACGAAATGATAAGACAAGTTCTAACACTTGACCTACGAAAGCAATTACTTAATCAGAATTTGACAATATCGTGCTTCTCATATTACTCACCGACAGACAATGATGCATATCTCCGTCCCTCTGTATCCTGGAAGGCAACCGATGCATGGGAACTATCCGCAGGCGCAAATATCTTTTTAGGAAAGTATGAAGATACATTTTTCGGACAATTTAAGAATAATACAAATATCTATATCTCAGCAAGATATGGTTTTTGAAAATAATTAGATAGTGTACAAAAAACCTTCAAGCAAAGTGAAAAAGACTTTTCGTGCAATGTCTAATTAGACATTTTTTCCTCCAGTTGTTTGCATATTTACGAATAAGCCATTAAAATAAGAATTATGAGAGTAAAAAAACAATATACTAAATAAAAAAATGGAAAAAACAATGATTATTGATAATTTTCTAGAAAAAGGTCGTGATTTTTTAGGGGTTAAATACCCTATTATATGTGGTGCTATGACATGGGTAAGTGAACCGCAGTTAGTAGCTGCTGTCTCAAATGCAGGAGGATTTGCATGTCTTGCCGGAGGAAATACTCCTGTAGATATTCTGGAAAAACAAATTCTGGAAACCAGCAATTTAACAGATAAACCCTTTGGGATCAATCTAATTACTATTTCTCCCTCTTATACAGATCACTTGAAAATGATTAAAAGAGTAAAACCTGCTTTTATTATATTTGCAGGGAGTTTCCCTAAGCGCAAGGAAATAGAACGTGCTAAAGAATCAGGAGCAAAAATCATCTGCTTTGCCTCTACTTTATCAATTGCAAAACGAATGATTAAATATGGCTCTGATGCTATTGTCCTTGAGGGAATGGAGGCAGGAGGACATATTGGACATGTTAGTTTGACTGTATTGCTTCAACAAGTTCTTTTTCACACAAAAAACGTACCTGTTTTTGTTGCAGGGGGGATTTCCACAGGAAAGATGATGGCTCACTTATTAATGATGGGAGCCTCTGGAGTTCAACTGGGAACACGCTTTGTTTTATCTGACGAATGCATTGCTCATGAAAACTTCAAAAGGATCTTCCAAAAAGCAAATGCCCGTGATGCAATATCAACGCCTCAATTTGATAGCCGTTTGCCTGTAGTTGCTGTCCGCGCACTAAGAAATAAAGGTACAGATAATTTCGGACAATTACAATTAAAACTTCTTAAACAGATGGCTAAAAATAAAATTAGTCGTGAAGAAGCACAACTTGAAGTAGAAAAATACTGGATGGGAGCTCTTCGAAATGCCGTAGTTGACGGAGACGTAGTTTCCGGTTCTCTTATGGCTGGGCAATCCGTAGGATTACTAAAAGAGATTATGCCTGTAAAAGAGATTATTAATGAACTTATTAATGATGCAGAAGCAGAATTTATACAGTTAAAAAAGAGTCTAATTTCAGCCTCTTCACAATAAGTTATATGTTCTTTTTGAAGTTCAATCTTTTTTTGAGCTTAAAGAAAATTTGAATTTGGACTCGCTAAAACTCAATCCAGTCCATTAAATAGACATTCCACAAAAAACCTTCTTCATTATACACTGCCTGTTTCTGTTTGCAGTTATTTTTTGAATAAATAACACTTAAAATCATTATTAACGAGTCACTATTAATCTCAAATAAAGTTCAAAATTTCTAATTTTGAACTCATGCGAGCCTGTGCGAAAAGTTTTTTGCTCTTTGAAAACCTTTTCGTGCAAGATCTAGCTAGAGATCCTTTGATCTACCAAGTTGTCCATAAAAACATTAAAAGAGGAGTGTTGCGACGTTTTCCTTATTGTGTCTTTTTCCTAAAAGAGCATAATCATATTCAAGTTTTAGCAGTTTTTACGCTCATAGAAATCCGGCAAAGTGGAAGAGTAGAGTAATATAGAAAAAGTGCATATCAAAATCACTCCAGGTGACGGGGACCGCACCTGAGTTCGATGATTATTACATAAGAAATGGAGAGGTTTATTTTGAACAAAAAAGTTCTATCAGAAAGCAAATTTTTCTAAAAAAGAAGAAAAAAAGAAAAGAAAATTTACGATTGTCGCAATCTAAAATATAGTTCTAAAGTTGAAAGAGAAAACAAATTATAGATTTTAAAAATTAAAAGATAAGATGCTCACATCACAGGACTCTCATTCTTCGCGCCCGTGTGTTGATTGTTGAGAGAGAGAAGAAAAATGAATAAAAATATTTCAGTCATAGCAATTAAATTATTTGGTGTGTATTTAGGATTCTCATTTATCCGTTCAATTCATTCAGCCATACTTATGCTTTTCATGAAGAAGAGTGATTTTATACCTAGTCAAACTCCATATTTTATAATAACTATTGCTTATTTACTTATTTATCTGACCATTGCTATACTTTTTATTTTCAAAACGAAACTAATCCTTAAGCTTTTAAATCTTCCGTATGAAAAAACGAAAAATATTGTTGAAAACTTTAAACCATTCGCTTTTTCTCTTGGCTTAATTCTTATAGGTTTATATTTTCTGTTTTCTGCATTGCCATACTTGATCTCTTATGGGATTACTTTTATCTCAGGTACTGCTTTAACTACAACGTATTCCGGCTTTATCTGGTGGACAAGATGTGGAGAAAAAATCATTACAGTCATTTTGTCATTTATTTTGATTATTAAAAGCAATGCAATTGGAACGTATTTAATAGAAATAATAAATAAAAATTCCCAACCTTAGGATGCACTTAACTCAGATTTCGCTGTCGCAAGATCGGAGTAAGTGACCTATGTGTTATTGCCATAAAAACTTAATTGGCTTCTTCACCAGAATGAGTGGGTTACAGAACTCATCGGTTTGAGGCTGACGAACACGCAACTCAGATTCCCTTTTTTACTAAAGAAAGGGAAAGTAGTTGCTCGGTAATTTAAATTTCTTGCTCAAAACAAAACATACTCGCAACTTAACTT
>JAYEIY010000234.1:0-26639 GCA_034660375.1 Verrucomicrobiota bacterium | reverse complement strand
GCTACGGTGAATATCCCCGCTGGGGATAAAACGGATATTCTTTCTTAAGAATTGACCTTAGATGAGGTGGAATAATATCCTGGATAAAAAAAGGGAATCTGAGTTGCTCGATAACTTGGAGCTCTGGCAAACACTCTGTTTCTATTTTTTTCACAATTCTGCAATCCTCAAATTACAGTTCTTTATATCCACCCTTTCTAAGAATGTTTGATTGAATTATTTGAATACTATTGTCGGAGGGTAGAGACTCTTTCTTAGGGGGGTCGATTATAAATATCTTTGTCCGAAGATTATTTTGATGGAGCAGGTCTATGAGTTTTTTATTATCCTCTGTCAACTCCAAAAGGATTATGACAACTGATGAAAGATTGTTTTTTTCTTCTAATACAGCAGGAAGAGATGTCAAAAGAGATTTTTTGTATTCCGGTTGCTGACATGCAAGAATATCAAGAATATTTTCGTGGTAGTTCAATTTTCCCCCACCTTTAAAATGATAGACTTCAGAACCAGCAGAAAAAATATCTAGTGAATAATCGTTATCTGAGACAAAATCGGTTATAGCAGAAGTCAAAGAAAGAGCTGCTTCAAATTTTTTATCCTTCTTTGTTGGGAAAAAACTTTTCTTTATATATGTGTCTACCATTACTGCAACACGGCAAATATATTCTTCTATAAACTCCTTAACGACTGGTTCTCCGGTTCTCGCCCAGCCCCCCCAATGTAAATTGCGTGGATTATCCCCTGGACGATATTCTCTGCATCCTTTGAAATCGTATGATTCACCAATATCTCCGACAATAAGAACGCCTTCGGGCTGATAGGATTTTGAGAGAGGTAGGTTTAATGTATTCAGTTTCGTAAAAGATGGATGTACAAGGATTCGCTTTCCTTGATGATTCAGATTAGACCATCTCCAGAAACCAAAAGGAAATGCATTCCCCGCAGATGCACTTGGGAAGATGTATTCTCCTCTTTTTGAGATGTGCATCTTAAAATATGCCTTCTGTTCTTCTCCAGGTGCGAGTGATTCAATCAGGGGCGTTCTGTCATCTTTCAACTTTACCCCTCTCGGCAATGGGAGAAAATCACATTCTATGTCCCATATTGTCCTACTTCCGTTATTTTTCACCTTGTACTCTACCTTAAAAATAGAATTCTCTGCAATTCTATATGGGAGTTTTCGAATAATAGAAAGATCCTGACGAAGAAAGAAACCAATGATAATATCCCATAAAAATAAGTTAATAATAATAAATGTAAAAATATGAATTGGCATCAGCAAGCTGACCATTGCATACGGAACAAGTAACCCAGTAGAAATCAAAAGGATTCTACCTGGCATTGTCATATAGCGCGCAAAAAATGCATGCAACCAAAGCATTATCATAAGCGTAGGAGAACGATACATCTTCTTCAAAATTGCAAACTCCGGGATATAGAATGGGCCCCTATAAAATGTTTTGCACAGATTACGATATAATTGTCGCGGAGTTTTCATATCTAGAACAATTCGTCTAGTTTTTCAATCATTTTCCATGATGGTTTGTCAAAGAAACATCCTTGATTTGACATTTTTCCATTCATACCGCGTAGATATATGTACAAAGCCCCGCCAACATACTTTTTATAACCTTCCATTGGGTTTTCTCTATAATCAGGAATTCTTGAAGACAAAAAACGGTGCAAAGCAACAGAATAGATGTGATACTGCAATGTGTAACCCCCTTCCTGCATATTGCGGAATATTGCAGTAGTATTATAGTCTTCGTATTTCGCTCCAAGCCATGAGTTTTTCCAATCAACAAGATAATATTTGTCATTATATTCAAATACCAAATCAATACTTCCTGTCATAAAACCCTGCTGTATTGAACTTCTTCCTGTCTCAAGAGCCATCAGAGATTTATTTGCATTAACATCCACATATTCAAAAGCATAATTTTTAAAAATATATTTTAATTTTTCTGAGTGTAATAAACTTCGTACTGGATAATAAAAATTTAGTTCGGGCAGATATTGCGAAGTTCGCAAAAGACTTAGAGAGAAATTTCTTCCTACGTCCGAAATTATTTTTGTAAGGACTGCTTCAAGCATATTTGTAATCTGATTTCTACGCTGTGTTAAAAGTTGATTATATTCATCTGTCTCCCGTAACCCCGGCAGCAGTCCCCAGGCACTAAGTCTGTTGTCAATAAGATTTGTAAGTCCCTCCCTCCAACCACTATTCCGTACCGTAGAAAAATCAAGTTTCTCAAGAATTTCATGAACACAGCTACCACTCTTATTACCCTTTGGAAATTTGAAATAATCATCTTCGGGGAGTTTTTCAAGAATTTTCTTTTCATTTTCGGGGTTACTTGCATATTCAAGAATTGGTTCGTCATTGGCACCTGCATCATCTTCCTGCCTTTTTTTGTGTACTCCCGAAGAATGTGTTAGGGAGCTATAGCTCATAACTCCCCAATTTTTAGCAATAACTGTTACAGGCTTAAGCGTTTTACAGGAAAGTTCTTTTATTTCGGGTATTTTCGCCCTATAAAAATCCGATTTAGGCGAATTAGACAGTTCTTTTTTTAGAATAATGTTATCTGATAAGCCCAGAATAAATTCTTTAAATTCATCTGAATCTATCTTAATCCCTTGATTTTTAAGGTAATTACCAATCATTTGCTGCTGTTCTTTTTTTTCTAATGCAGAAACATTAAATAGATATGCAATGGAACTTTCTTCTATTTTATTTATATCTCCAAACATAAGGTACGTTTTGAATTTGGAGCGTGTTAGGGCGACATACAGACACCGTAGCAACTCTGCAAGATTTTCTTTTCGTGCCATATTAATATTTTCTTCTTTTTCTGAACCAATATCAAGATACTCTTTATTATCTTCGTCATGAAAAGTAAATATTTTAGAATTTTTTACGAATGAAGATGTCCACATAAAGGGACAGAAGACAATTGAAAATTCCAGTCCCTTGCTTTTGTGAACAGTCATAATTTTTACTGCATCATCATCATGTTCCAAGCGCATTTCATACTCTTCAGATGTTTTTGAATTGTTTATAGCTCTATTTAACCAGGAAAGAATTCCTTTAATCCCCAATTTCTTTTCCTGCTCTTTTTTATGTATAATCTCTGCCAAATGCAGTAGATTTGTAAGACGTCTTTCGCCATTTGAAAAGTCAAGAAGATTGCTCTTTACATTTTTTTTCTTTTTGTCATGCGCAGGAATTTCCTTTCCATCTATTTGTTCTTCAGGCTCAAGAAATTCCGTAAACATCTTGATGAAACCTTCATTATTCCAGATCTTCCCATAAAAATCAAAAAGCTCCATCCAGAATTCACCATCTCTTTCGGATCTTGCATCCTTCATCAAAGAATCAATCTCTGTGGGAGAAAGTCCTATCAGCGAGCTTGTAAGAGCAGTTTTAAGATCTCTATTACTTGTCGGATTAGCAATCGCCTTCATAACAAAATAAATCTCTTGTGCTTCCTGCGATTCAAAAATATTTCCTGTTTTCTGAATAACACACGGAACTCCTTTTTCATGCAAAGCATCATAAATATTCTGTGCTTCCGCATTTTTGGCGACCAAAACTGCAATATCTCCCGCCTTCAGACGAGTTTTCTTTTTTTTAGAAGGATCATAAAAATACGCATTTCCAGAAGCTCCTTCATTGAGTAATTTTACAATCTCTCTAGCTGTTTCATCACAAATTAACTTGAGTGCAAACGGCTTTTTTAACGGTTTATTGGCAAATCTTTCTTTATAGCATAAAACCAGTGGTTTATCTGGTTCATCTTTCAGAATCAACTTTTCAATATCATCTTTTTTGCCTGGCTTTACTCCCTCGTATCCAATTTGATCATAAACAAAACTTCCATCAAGTTTAAAAAAACTGTCAGTTGCAGCAATTAGACTAGGCGTTGTTCTAAAATTCTTTCCAAGAGTATAGCAATTAACCCCTTCTTTTTTAGCATCCAGATAAGCAAATATGTCAGCTCCTCTAAATCTGTAAATAGACTGCTTAGGATCTCCAATCATAAAAAAAATAGAATCGTTCTCGGCAAAAAGAGTCGAAAAAATTTCATATTGAACGGGATCGGTATCCTGAAATTCATCTATCAAAGCAACTTTGTATTTCTGCCGGATTATCTGTGCCAAACTACAATTTGGATCAGGCTTTCCGGAACTATCCCGTAGTGCAGAACGTAGATCCAAAAGTATATCATCAAATGACTGAACTCTGAGTTCACGCTTTTTTGCCACCAACATTTTTTGATCTCTTATTCGTCTGATTATTTCATATTTAATAAAAAGAGAAAACCCTTTTAGAAGGATTTTAAATTCTTCACAAAGATCAAAAAAGGTATGTCGGAGAGCTATTATTCCTTTCTTTTTATTTGCTGCTATGATATTATTATCCAGTGTGGATTTTGCATATTTTTTAATCAGATGCATTAGTTCTCCAGAGAGCTTGAATGCATTTAATTTTTCAATATCTGCTTTGACATCTTCCGATTGGTATCCATTAGCTTTTGTTCTGCTCAATTTGTTTTCTTTATCAAGCATAATAGAAAAGAACTCGTCAGCGATTTTTTTCCATTCTATCTTAATCTTCAAAAAAGTCTTCTGCAGATCAGCTTGATTAAATTCAACATATTCAGGACAAATGCGCATGTCCGGTTTCTTTACAACTTCTTCAGCTAATTCTTTTATTAATTCTGGCGAAATTTTCTCTGCTTTTGCAATTGCACAAAGAATTGCGGAGTCCGCAGAATAAAATGTCTCCCTCCAAAAATCGTCAACAACCTCTTGAAGAATATCTTCCTGATTTTCAAGTAATTCAGTATCAAAGAAAATAGAACTCTCAAACGCATTTTCGTTCAGAATTCTTCCGCAAAACCCATGTATAGTAAAAATTGCCGCTTCATCAAATTCAATTATTGCCCTGCGTAAATGTGCTTTCAATTCTTGATCAGAAATTCCTTGAGTTTTCAGTTTATTCAAAATATTCAATACATTTTCATCATTATTTGCATTATTTGAGTCCAGAAGTGTATATGCCCTGTTAATATCTGCTCTTATTCTGCCTTTAAGCTCCGCAGTCGCATTTTTGGTAAAAGTAACAACTAGAATATTCCTGACACTAAGATTTTTTTCAAGAAGGAGACGAAGATAGATTTTTTCTATAGCGTAGGTCTTTCCTGTACCCGCACTCGCCTCAATAAGGTTATTCCCCTCAAGTGGTGTATTTACTATATCAAAATCAAGAGTTTTAGTCATTAGTTATTGTAAAGTTATTATTTATTTTCAATAAGTTCTCCATGAAATTACAATACAATATTTTGCGTATTCCGCAAGTTGTAAATCTGTTACAAACGCAAAAAAAAACAAAGTCTAAATCTAAAACAATAAGACAGGCTCTCTTTAATTAAAAACGACCTAATATATTCAATCCTCTCCATAAAGTCAAAATCTCTGATTTTGAATCTAGAAAACCTGTATGAAAAGGTTTTTGCTTTTTAAAAACCTTTTCGTGCAGGCTTTAGATAAGGTTAAAATATTCTCCCATTTTCATCTTTTTAGTTTCTATGATACCGGTGGTGGGATTAGCTATTTTACATTTTCCATTGCGGCTGGCGTAGATGGTGATTTCAGTTATTACGCCATTTTTTTTTGTAGCACTGACAGAAAAACCACCGCCACATGGCATGGAAGTGAAGCTACAATTTTTCCAATTGTGAGGAATTCCCTGGAAGACATATAATACTCCACGACGAGAATGAAGCATCATATCCTGAATGGCGGTAACAGCCCCAAATCCTGCATCAAGTTGCATCACTTCATTTCGATAAGCTACATCCTTATTATTGATTTGTCTTGATCCCATCAATGTCAATCCAATCATATTGCAATCGTGTAAAGTTCCATAACCTTCATTAGTAAATACACGTTTCCAAATATCAAGCATAAGTTTAGCACCGTCCCCATTACCTAGTCGAGTGTGTATCATCGATGCCCATGGCATACACCATCCACTCCACATACCCATTCCTTTTCCAATCCAATGATCAATGGTATTCGATATAATCTCGCTCCATTGCTGGTCTTCCCAATTGATGATATCAAAAGGGCATATCGCCGCCAAATGTGAGTGATGACGATGAGACTCTTCTAAATCAGTATCTTGCCAAAGAGCTATACGAGAGGATTTATATGTGCTTAAAATACTCCCCTCTTTAACAAGGGTAGCTTTTGGTAAATATTTTGCAATATGTAACAATGATTCTGGAACCTCTCTATCCAACATAAGATGAGCTTGTTCTATATCTTCTATAAGGCGGTGAATTGCTGCTAATTGAAAACTTGCGTTCTTCCCCCACGCATTCATTTCACTTCCACGATACTCCGGTGATACCGAAACGGGCAAAGAATAGCTATCTCCATTAAACTCAAGCATCTCTTCATAAACACGCATAGCCCCGCTCATAAAAGGAAGTGCTTTAGTTGCAAGAAATTCTATATCACCACTAAAATCAACGTAGTTCCACATCATGTCTGCAATCCATGCAGTACAAGCGTGATCAATACAGCCGGTCCAAAAACCTCCCATACAAGTTCCTCTATCATCAACAGCGTGAGGAAGAAGAATTCCATCATCAATACCGATAAATTTTTTAGCATTATCTTTCAGTGTATCATGCCAACTAAAAATAAGATCAAAGAGAGGCATAAGGTGTTGATACTTTCCACTTTTATACGCCGGGCAGTAACACATTTGAGCATTAATATTGAAATGATAATCTGCTGACCACGGAGGGAGAGCATAATCTTCTATCCAAGGCCCCTGCAGGCCTCCTGGTATGCCATTAGGCTGGGAAAATCCTGCGAATTTATACATACCATATGTATACAAAGAGTTTATATCAGGATCTGGAGTTATTATATCTGGAATTGATAAAAAATAATCACCCCACCATTTTTGCGTGGTAGTAATAATATTTTCCCACGTGATATTTTTTGAAATAAGATCCAATGCTTTTTCTTGTGAGCGATCATTAGCAATAAACAGCGTTCCAGGGGTTTCTTTTACTAAAACAGAAATCCCATCGTCTACAGGAAATGGTTGATACCACCCAGATATATTATTTAAATTATAATAAATTGGCTTCTTAAATGAAATCTCTTGCAATTCATTACTCAGTTCAAAAAAAGGACGATGCTTAATATGGCATTGATGATTGATATCTGGCTCGTTTGAGATTATAGCCGCCAATTGGCTATTCATTTCTAAGGCTATTGAAAGAGTGTAGTTAGTATGGTTGCGGGTATAGTTAATTTCTACAATGCCCTCATCCATCTTAAGAATCGCATCTATAAGATTGGTTCCCGTACCGAGATCCAATTCAATTCTGCCAATAGAGATGATAGATGGTCGCATTGGTTGCCCAGGCACATCTTCGGTGTCTGTTTTAAACATTGCCTTTAATCCCACTTCATCATTAGCTTCAAGTTTATTGCGAATATCTTTGTAGATATGCTTATCACTCCAACACATTCCACCACGATGATCCCACAGGTCTGATCTTCCAATAGTAATATTGAGTTGTGACCCACCTCCCCAAATCATGAGACCAGTGACGGCATTGCCCATAAGTATGCCAGTATGAGTACGTGGTAGGGGAAAATTCCAAGTAAGCGTTTTATTCATTACACTTTCCAATTGAATTAACTATTTTGTTGCACACTTCAATTGCTTGCATAGAAGATTCCGAAAGGCATCTTTCTGGAGCTTTTCTGCTTATTAGAGATTTGGAAAAATATTCAAGTTCATTACAATAAGGATCACCGGAGACATTTATGGTTTCAGCTCCAGTGTCGGTGCCGAGATGAATAACTCCCGGCTCCAATGAACTAAAACGGATGCTACCATTTGTAAAAGTTGCCGCATATGTTGATTCAAATGTTGAATGGCGATGCAGAAAACCGCCTTTTATGCTTATTTTTGCCGGATTTCTAGGATACTGCAATGCGATCTCCCAATATTCATCGCACTTTAAGTTGACATTAATAGTTTCAGGAACCCCCAAAGATGAATTGATAAAATCAATATCGTGAATTAAAAGATCCATCAAAGAACCTCCACAGGTTTTTTTGACTTTATCGTCCTGCCATACGCCCCAAGTTGGTTTTCCCCCCATTCTAGAGGTAGAGATAAGTTGTAACTCTCCATAACGCCTATCCTTTATACATTCTGCCAAAAATTCCCATTCCGGTGCAAATCTAATACAGTGCGCCACCATAAGGATACACTCCTTAGCTTTTGCCAGTTTAATAAGTTCTGCACACTCTTTTAAGTCAGGACAAAATGGTTTTTCCAGTAAAACATCCAGTTCTAATTCTAGAGCTTGCTGAGCAATTTTATAATGCAGGAAAAACGGCACGCAAATAATTACAGCATCCAGCTGTTTTTCATTTACGCATGTTTGCAGATTTTTGTAAACTGGGACCGTTTTTAATTTTTCCAAAGGCAGGTTTAATTCCCCTGCATTACCGGTAGATTTCAATCCAGCAAATATATCGCCTTCTCGGTTGTCTATAATTCCGCAAAGATTCAATGTAGAAGATTCAATAACATTTTTAGCATGAACTACCCCCATAAAACCAAAACCTATAATTGCTATATTTTTCATTTAGCGTCCTCCCAATCAATAACGATGCCCATATAGTGTGAGCGATCTTTTAACAATTTATTATACATTTCAGGTGCTACTTTGTAGCTGATTCTATTTGTAATCATTCGCTTAACATCAAGCTCACCATCAGCGACCAAATCAAAAAACTGTTCACAATGACGATTAGCAGTCCAGGGATTTTCGGGGCTAGCAACTTCAGGGTGTGAAAAATTATGTGCACCAATAATGGTATGACTAGGGAAATTGCAAAGATCATGAAAATCAAATAATGTTTTTTCTTTTGGACTGCTCATCATAATAAAGCGCCCCTGATCATGCAATAGTTTAAATTCATCTGGAATCAACTTGGCATTCCCAGTAACCTCAAACACTATATCCGCCATTCTATTACGAGTATGGATTTTAACTTGTTCGCTAAGGTCATTTTTCAGAGGATTAACTTTTATTAAAGAGCTATCTTCAGGTAACAGATCAAGACGAAAGTCCATTGTGTCTACCGCAAAAACAGGTTTAGCACCTGAGAGACGACAAAAACATGTGGCAAAGTGCCCTAATAACCCCATCCCGAAAATAACAGCTGAATTACCCCAACCAACTTTTGACATTCTAATACCGCGCATCACAATCTGTGCAATAATATAAAAAACTGCCTCTTCATCTGAAACCTCATCCCGATGTATATGGCGAAGATCCTTTTCCTTAACATTTGCATAACGACAATGTGGGGCCATACTTCCGACACGTCTGCCAAGCCATTTTTTATCCACATCCTTGCCGAGTTCAACAACTTCACCCACAGCAGCATAGCCAGTATCAAACGGGAAAGTAAAAGCCTGTTCCCAAACTGAATCAGGCGGGTATTCACCACAGAATGCGGTCATTTCTGTACCGATACTGATAAGCGATTTGTGATTTTTAACTAACACTTCTCCCGAACCGAGAGGTGTTAATTCTCTTTGTTGTAACTCTGCGGTTTTCGCAGAAGGGAAAACAATTATCGGATTATTCATACTCTCTCCATGTTTTAATTTTAGTGTCTCTATTTCTTCAACGGAATAATCTTAATCAAAATAAATGGTTTTTCCTGACTGACCACTTTAGTAAAACACCTTTCAGGATGCTAAGTCCTAATTCACAACCTTAAACTAAGATTTATTAAAATAAGATATCGCAGAATATCCCAATGTCAAGTTAAAAATCTATTAAAAATAAAAAAATCTGAGTTACGTGTTTGTCAGTCTCAAACCGATGAGTTCTGTAGGTAATGAGTTTTTTTGGTTTATTGGGTGCTTTTGTTGTTAACACGAATTTAATTCTTTATCCGAGGACATTGCGCGAATAAACAGTTATATTTTGGGGGATTCAACTTTGATTAGGGGGTTGCGGAGGTTGTAGGTATAAATCTTTTTGTCGCATGCAATAATGTCTACGCTACTTTGGGTTAAATTTCCAAAAGCATCATGTTTGTTTGGAATATTTTCTTGTCAAGTCGACCTACCTCAAAGATGTTGGCAAAAAAAAGAACGATAAGAGATAAGGGAAAAATCTCTGTTTTTTTGTTCTGATAAGACATTTTTATTTTATAGTAACGGGTACATTCAAGGAAACAAAATCAAAGAGTTCATTTACATCTTCATTCCGCATTCTTATACATCCTTTGCTTGCCTCTGTACCTATGCTTTCTGGTTCCCAGGTTCCATGAATACCATAACCGGATAAATGTTTAGAGGTATTTTTTGTAGGCATCAATCCAATCCAACGGGTCCCAAGAACATTTTCGGGATCTCCGTAAGGGATATGACGTCCAGGTGGTGTCCAAACAGGCTCTTTTTGTTTGTTTTTCACAATAAAATTACCAACAGGGGTTCGATTTTGTCTGCCTATTGCTATATCATAAGCTTTAAAAATTTTCTGTCCATCATAGAGTAGCAATTTAAAATAGTTTTTATATATGAGAATTCTCCAATTTGCGGGATATAGGAGGAGGGTTTGACCGGGGAAAATAACAGAATTTGCAGGGTCTAGTGAATTTCCCTGTTGCAAGAGAGAAACCGTCGTATTATTCTTTTTGCTTATGCCTACGAGAGTATCTCCAGATTTAACAGTATATGATTTCTTTTCAGGCACTGGAATATCAGAAAATATAATTCTGGAATTAATTTTCCCTAAAAGGGTTACGCTTTTCCAGAATATCTTTGTTTTTTCATCAACTAATTTATTATCTAATATTTTATAGATAATATTTCGTGCGGACAGAATCTTTCCATTACGATATATTCCTTCGACTTTGTGAAGAGCTTCATAGAATTTTCTTAGTTTAGTTATTTCCTGTGTGTGAGTATGAGTTTTAATAACCGTAGGTACAGTTTGCTTAGTGATTACATTTTTTTCTGAAAGATTTTGGTCATCTTTTGAGAGGGTTTGTTTTTCAACAATTTGCTCTTTAGAATCTTTAAAAACATCCAGGTTTTCAATTTCATTTCTAAAGATATAAAGAACTCCAAGAACTGTCATCAGAAGAATGAATGCGATTATTACTTTTACATGAAAATACATATTGTTGTTTACCGTTAAATATTTGCTATTGAAAGTTAAATGTACTTGATAATTATTCAAAACCTAATTTAATAAGTAAAGAGAGAAAAATCAATCAATAGAAGTTTTTTTTTGAAAAATAAAAGCACTATTATAAATATTGTATGAAAAGTCTTTGAGTAAAGCAAAAAAGGTTTTTCATGCAATGTCTATATATAAAATTAATTTTAAATCTTGATATGCTCACAAAAAGAAGTATTATTAGCCACGAACAATCAAAAGATATCAATTCAACAAATCAAAAATCCCTTAAAAAGAGAAAATATTATGATAATTTCAGATGTTTGCCTA
Organism: Verrucomicrobiota bacterium; assembly: GCA_034660375.1. Classification (GTDB taxonomy): domain Bacteria; phylum Verrucomicrobiota; class Lentisphaeria; order UBA2565; family JAYEIY01; genus JAYEIY01. The sequence goes on along the minus strand of JAYEIY010000234.1, from coordinate 15,054 downwards.
GATGAACGAAGTTACAAAATTTTAATAGGCAAAGATATTATAAATATGGAAGACACCTGCTCTGAATTAAGACATTTTTCGGAGGGAAAGAATGTATTTCTTGTTAGTGACAGTAATGTAGCAGAACTATATGAGAAAAATGTAAAAAAATTGCTTAGTAAAACGGGAACAGCCAATATAAAGACAGAAATTTTCCCGCCTGGTGAAAAGTCAAAGAATTTATCAACGATAGAAGGTTTTTACCACAGTGCTTTGAAAGTCGGACTTGACAGAGCTTCTATTGTCGTTGCATTGGGAGGAGGTGTAACCGGCGACATGGCGGGTTTTCTTGCTGCAACCTATATGCGAGGGATAGATTTCATTCAGATTCCCACAAGTTTGCTTGCAATGGTTGACAGCAGTGTTGGGGGGAAAGTGGGTGTAGATTTGCCTGAGGGGAAAAATCTTGTTGGAGCATTTCTACAACCAAAGATAGTAATTATCGATACCAATTTTCTTCTTACTTTGCCTTCTAGGGAGATTCGTTGCGGTCTGGCAGAAGTAATAAAATATGGAGTAATTCTGGATGAAGATTTCTTTTCATATTTAGAAAGCAATGTAAAAGCTCTAAGAGAAATGGATCTTGATGTTTACGAAAGCCTTATAAAAAAATGCTGTGATTTAAAAGCACATATAGTATGTGAGGATGAGAAAGAACATGGAGTCCGCAGTTACCTTAATTATGGACACACTTTTGGACATGCAATTGAAACCCTTGGAGGATATGAAGAATTAAATCATGGAGAAGCGGTAAGCATCGGCATGATGATGGCAGGTGAGCTTGCTTGTCTAATGGGATTATTCGACAGGGATTTATTAAAAAGGCAGAGATCTCTTCTCACTCAAGTTGGTCTTCCTGTTACTTTTAAAAACACATTTTCTTCAGACGAAATTATTAATATTATGCAAAATGACAAGAAAACACAGGGGGGCAATCTCAGGTTAATTCTTCCGGAAGGTATAGGAAAGGTAAAAATAGTAAAAGATGCTGACAAATCTCAAATAAAAAAGGCCATTGAAAATGCGATTGACTGATAAAGAAGGATATTTTATTTTAAGTAATCTGTCCGGCGTCGGTCCGGCAAAGATAAAACAACTTATCACTTTTTTTGGCTCACCAACAGAAATTCTTTCCGCCTCCTCACAAAAACTCGCCTTTGTCCAAGGGATTGGAGGAAAACTATCAGGAATAATAAAAAACTGGGAAAAAGAATTTGATTTAGAAAAAGAATTAAATAAGTACGAAAAAGCCGGCATAAAAATAATCACAATGGCTGACAAAGAATATCCTGAAGCATTACGAGAAATTTATTCTCCTCCAACCACTCTTTTTGTCAGAGGTAATGCGGATGTTCTGAATAATTTTCGATCAGCACTTGCCGTGGTTGGTTCAAGAAGAACAAGCAGGTACGGAAAGAATATGTGCAAAATGATTACGCGTTCCGCTTCTGTAGCCGGCTGGACCATAGTATCTGGTTTGGCGACTGGCATTGATACGGTTGCCCATGAGGCAACTCTTGATGCAGATGGAGTAACGATTGCAGTTCTTGGAAGCGGTCTGGGACATATTTATCCTCAGGAAAACGTACGAATGGCAGCAAAAATAGCCGAGAAAGGAGCTGTAGTGAGCGAATTTCCAATTCTTCAAAAACCAGATAAACGAACATTTCCTATGAGAAATAGGATCATTTCAGGATTATGCAGAGGAGTTTTAGTGGTTGAGGCCGGCTTTAAGAGTGGCTCTCTTATCACGGCACGGCATGCTCTTGAGCAGAACCGACAAATATTTGCAATTCCGGGACAGGTTGATAATCCTCATGCACGGGGATGTCACAAATTAATAAAAACCGGCGCAAAATTGACAGAAAATTTTTCTGATATTCTTGAAGAATTTCATTTTCAGGGTGAATTTGATTTTTCCACGACAAATGATTCTGTTGACGAAGAGAATGCGGAGAAAAAGTTACCGCACAACATTCAACTTTCATCTATGGACAAAACTCTTCTTAAAGTCCTTGAAGAAAACACATCCGGTTTATCGGCAGAAGAACTTGCCACAGAAACAGAAATTCCTACAGATGAACTGCTCAGTGCCTTGCTCTCTCTTGAAATGAAAAAACTTATTTCTCAACTTCCCGGAATGCGTTTTGCACTCACAAAGAATTATCAAATATCATAAGAACAAAAACAATTCTCTTTTTGAAGTTGTTTTTTTGACATTTATTGAGAAATAATCACTTTTACCAATCATAGCAAGAAGATTGGCTTTATCTAAACATAGAGTTTCTGTTTCAGTTACGGCACGTACGGTTGCAGTCCTGGGGACATTCTGTACAAGGGCAATTTCACCAAAATATTCCCCTTGATGCAATTCACATAGTTGTATTTCCTTCTCTTTTTTCTCTTTAATAACCACAACAGTCCCATTTTTTATTACGTAGAAAAGAGTTCCTGGGTCACCCTGTTTAATAATATTATCTCCCTCATCAAATTTGCGATGCTTAAATTTAGGGAGAATATAGTCTGCGAGATCAGAAGAAAGATCATCAAACAGATGTATTTCCCTAATAAACTGTAGATCATTAATTTTTAATTTAATTGCAGAATAAAGATCAGTATGAGTCTCTGCAAGATTCATAAAATTTCTTTTATCCAAAGACAAAATTTTAGTTTCAGAAATAGCCCTGACATTTGCCTGCCTTTTTTGATTTTCGAGCAATCCCATTTCTCCAAAAAAGTTATTTTTAGAGAGGAATGCCGGGATTTTTATTTCCATTGTTTTGCTTTGTACTTCAACTTGGCATTGTCCAGAACAGATTATATAAAACGCATTTGCAGGATCATTTTGTTTTACAATTAATTCACCTACAGCATATTTTTCAAGTTTCATATTTTCAGCAAGTATCTCACAATCTTTTTCATCTAAACCTTTAAAAAGTAAACACTCTTTTATTTTTTCTTGTCTTTGCTCTTTACTCAATTTTTTCTGTAAGCTAGAAACATTTTCCCAGGGAGTTTTTTTTAAGTATTTTGAGTCAAATTTTATAAGATCTTCCCATTTTAAGTTTGACAACATATTAAAAACAACACTTTCAGCATTACTTTTACCTAAGATCTTTTTTGCAGTGTGGAATAAGTCAGATATTTTTTTTGTTTTCTCAAGGGAATCATTTTCTACAATTGTTATTCCATAGAAGTCATTGAAAATTTTCTTCAATTGAAATATTATATACTTATCTGTCTCTATTATATTTTTTTTACGAGAAAGATCTGAAAAAGATTCTACTGCTATAGGGATCTTTTTTTCAACTAGTCTAAGAGTAATGAATCCTATCAGAAAAAGAGTCATTACAATGTAATTGCCTACAACAAAAGGTGAAGAATTTGCCTCAAAAGCCAAGCGAGTTTGTTCAGAGAAGAGATATAAAGAATTAATAAACAAATAATAGATTGTAGAAACTAGCAGAGTTATATGTGAAAGGAAAAAGGGATTATTTGCGTCTATGAAAAATCTATCCTTTTTAAATTGCCTTGATGTAGTCCAAATCACAAATGGCAGTATTGATACGAATAAAATAATGGGAAAAGCAATTCTAGCTCCAGAAACAAGCCTCCCATTAGAAATAATTTTTATTGCAAAAAAAACAAGATTAGGTATTAAAAAGAAAAGAGCTGTTGAAAAGAAGATTCCAGGTTGCGAATATCCTGTTTTAATTATTCCATACACAACAGAACAAATGATAAAAAGAAGGATTATCAGGGAGAGTAGATAAAAAATAATTACTTTTGAATCACCTGTCATATAAGCAATAATTCCTAAAAAAGTTGCAACAAAAAGAACTGCAAGAACAATATTTTTTGTCTTGCTTAATATATTGTAGTAAACAATTCCATTTCCAATAATCGAAAAAAGAAAAATCAAACTAACTAAAACTGTAAAAATAAATGGGAGACAAAATAATCCCAAAAATACAGTTGAAATAATACCAGAACCCGCTGAAATACTGAAAAGTAGATCTCTGACAAACTGTTGTCCTACATCAAGCATAGACAGACTCATTTTTGCTGCCATTATTGACCAAAATAATGTTAATGCCCCGCTTAACACGTACAAAACCTGTTTCTTCTGTAAAGGTTCATCTCCGAAAATAATATTTACAAAATTATGATGGAAAAATCTAAGAGAGCGTACAAAGAAAAGTTTATCCGATGAAAAATTGAGTAGTTTCTGGGGAAATGAGTCTCGCAGTACTGGACAAACAGCGAAAAAGACTCTGATATATAAAAGAAGCATGACTGCAAACAAAGAAAAATGTATTAGAGGACTTTTCATGGGCAAAAGATTGCATATTGCTCCGAATAAGGCTCCGACAAAAAGCTCAGGAATAATTGTAGATAGAGCAACAGCCATGCGTTTTCTTGTATTAAGAAGCGGAAATGTATTGTCATCTGAGTACCAGAGAGGAAGGCCATAATAAAAGATTATCCCCCCTGAGATTTCTTCTTTACCTAACTTGGTCAATAATCCTGCCGAAAAAGTCTTTTTGAAGAATGAAAAAATAAAATTAATAAATAAAAGAATTACAAAAATAGGTGAAAAATGAATATGCCCAGTATCTTTGAGTGCAAAATAAAAGGTTTTGCTTTTCTGTATGACTCCCCCTGAAAGATAGCAACCACCAATAGCTATAACAAAAAGCAACATCCAGAAAATATAATGTGTTGCAAAATGTGGGATTACTTTTGAACACACAGAGGCAAGATTCTTAAAAATTCCTAGTGGAATCTTAAAATGAGTAGTTTTGAAAAAAAACTTCTTGTACGTTTCTGCTTCAGAGACACCAATCTCTGCAAATTTCGGCTCATTTTCAATAAAACCTCCCAGCCATAATCTGCGTAAAAATGCACAAATAATATCAACTGCAAAACCTCCATGATTTTTCATATAAAATACTATAATATCATGAATATTGCGTTTATTATCAATCAAATCCCACAACCGATACTCCTTTTCATCAAGAATGGTGTATTTAGGGGTATTTTTTATTCTGAGTATATATCTGTTCTCGGATTCGGCTCCACGATCATAGATTTCCGTATGAGAGACCTTTCGTGGACAAAACTTTTCGGGATTAAATGTTGTATCAGATAATTTATTCATAATTTCAAAATCCTTGTTTTTCGTCATAAAAGCAATATGACAGATTAAACAAAAAACCTTTTTTCTCTTCGTTCAAAGCCTTTTCCTACACTGCCTGTTTGTGTTTGCAGTTCTTTTTTTGAATAAATAATACTTAAAATAATTCTTGATAATGTAGAAAATCTTGTATTATAAGATTTTATATAAAGAATAATCCACTTGAGATTATTTTTAGTAAAACGCAAAATTTTATTAAAAAAAAGAATCTCAAATGCAGGGAAAATGTAATCTCGATTTGTTGTTTTGTCTAGCCGAAAATGATTTTTCTCTTGATGAATTGTTTTTTAAGCTGTTTATTTGTAAATTTCTCCGTTTCTATATGCCGCCCAAGCTGTTTCAAACCATGCATCGGGAGTCGGGACTTCCTTTCTTGGTTGCCATGATGAATCTATATTTCCATCAGCATCAACAACTGTTTCCAATACTTTTTCGCGGAATGCGGGATCTTCAGGTGCAAATTTCCATTCATCTCCCAATTCGAGATGAGCTTTCTGTCCATTAACATAAGTTACGAGTGCAGAGCCACGGCTACCTACTCCGCTTGCTATGGTACTTTTAATGGTCTCAACATAAGCGAGGTGTGCAAAACAGAGCTGTCTCACAGTAAATGCTCTTGCCATTTTGTTTACATTTTCGTAATTAAAGCCTTCGCTTTTGAGTTTATTCCATTGATTGCGAGCTTCATAAACAGCTTTTTCAAGATTTTAGGATTGCGTATATGCGCTCCTGCTTTTGACATTCTACTTTGGAGTTACAATTACAGGGTCTGTCCACTTCAAGTCATACGATTTTCAATTTAAATACTTGTAAAAAACGGCTAGCTTCATTTCCGGTATTACAGTTGTTTTATTTCTAGTTTTGAAATTTTAATTGATAAAACAATCCATTCATTTAGCAAATTGTTAAATTTATTTTATCACTTTATTTTATGCACACTTGAGTTTACCTGTATTTTGGAGCGATCTTTAAAAATGTCAGGTGGAACGATTTGTTATCTTATTTAAATTTTTATACCATACATTCATACTTTCAATTTGCCCTGAAATATTTGTATTATTTGTTAATTTTCCAGCAAAATTATATCCAATTTTGCTAAAAGTAATATTCATTCCAGCTGACATAGCACGAGCAATTGTATATGCAGTTTTTATCTCTTTTTTTATCATTTCATTTTCCATTTCCACTAAAAGATGTTGAGCAAAACCATTACCCAAATATTCAGGTAATGTTGCAAAATCTGTCATCTCAACATTTGATGATTTTACATCTATTTCAGCAGATGAAAGTGCAATAAGCTTTTCATTTAATTTTATTCCAAAATAATCAATATTTGTTCTCATCGTTTCTAACAAATATTCAGGTTTATGAATAGGAAAAGGATAAGATTGAAATACTTTTTTATAGATTTCAGCCATTTCTTTTACATCATTTTCTATACATTTACAAAGTTTGAAATTACTAGGGAGTTTTTTGCTTATTCCATTATTCTTTTTATTAATAGCAATATCTAAATTAGAATCTATAATATCAAGACTGTTTTCAACACTTCTTGTGTCGGATAAATAATAAGCTAAAAACAAACAGTTTTCTTTGCCATTATAAAAATAAGGTATTTTAGCTTCTTTTTTATATCCATTTAAGTAAAAATTTTGAACATTGGATTCAGATACTTTTGCAAATATTTTTGAATAATTATTTTTTTCAGCTAATTCTATAAGAAAATTTGGCAAGGTCTTTTTTACATTTTCGCCAACTTTCATCAAATAAATTCTATTGTTATATTTACCATGTTGTATTTCTGAACCACATGCTAAAGTCTCAAGTTTATCATACATAATTAATCTCTCCGATTTAATCTATCATTATCTTCGGGAACTAGAGCAATGGTTTCATCATGGTGCGACAATAATTTTTCAATACCTGTTGAGCTATATTCTGTTGCATCATCAAGCGATAATTCTAATTCACATTTATCACATTGCCTATCACAAAATATAGGTTTATAGGAATCAGGTTCTTTATATGTTGTAATTACTCCTTCATAATTTCGTAGAACAACTTTGTTTGTTGACCATGATATTAGATAATTAGGCATTACAGGTATTTTTCCGCCACCATTTGGTGCATCAATTACATAAGTTGGTACACAAAAACCACTTGTGTGGCCAATTAAGCTTTCTATAATTTCAATTCCTTTGCCTACCGGGGTTCTAAAATGAGACAAACCTTCAGATAAATCACATTGATATAAATAGTAAGGTCTAACGCGATTTGCTACAAGTTTATGAACTAATGCACGCATTATTCTAGGACAATCATTAACACCAGACAACAATACAGTTTGATTTCCTAATGGAATACCTGCATCTGCGAGTTTCGCAAGTGCGATTCTTGCAGACTTTGTTATTTCTTTTGGATGGTTAAAATGTGTATTAATCCATAATGGTTGATGTTTTTTTAACATTGCAACCAAATCATCGGTTATACGATAAGGAAGAACAACTGGAGTTCTTGTTCCTATACGAACAACTTCTACATGCTCAATTTTATCAAGCTCTGTTAAAATATAATCTAATTTATCATCCGATAATAAAAATGGATCGCCTCCACTTAATAAAACATCTCTTACAACAGGATTATTCCTAATATATTCTAAACCTTTTTCTAAATCACTTTTATCAGGGATGCTATCAACATCTCCAACTTTACGTTTTCGAGTGCAATGACGACAATACATTGCACACACATTACTAACTAAAAATAAAACTCTATCTGGATATCTATGTGTAATACCTGGAACGGGGCTATCTTTGTCTTCATGTAGGGGGTCGTCCATATCAGATTTTACAATATCAAGTTCTTTAACATTTGCTACAGCTTGCATATAGACAGGGTCATTCTCTAAATTTTCAGTATCTATCAAAGATAAATAGTAAGGTGTTATTGAAAGTGGAAATTTTTCTAATGTTTCCAAAAATTGCTTTCTTTTATTTTTAGGCAAATTTAAATTTAATAACTTTTCTAAAGTCTCTAAATTAGTTATTCTATGTTTTATATGCCACTTCCAATCTTTCCAATGGCTTTTCTCTACATTATCATGAATTTTATTCGCTAAATTTTCTTGTTCTTTTGTAAAAATCATAGTCTTCCTTATCTTTTATTGTTTGTATAGCTAACACAAAATTGTAGTTATGAGTTAGTCTTTTTTTTCTTTGTTTTTTACGCCCGAGGTAGATAATCTCACCGTAAAAATTGAAGATAATGTAAACTTTAATTACTCTGTAAATTGAGAAAAAGGGAATCTGAGTTGCTTTTTCTCTGCCCTCAAAGGTTAAAGCTCTGATTATTAATGAAAATCTAAATCAGCAAAGAATTATAAATAAAAAAACCCGAAAAAGTAATCTTCGGGTTTCATTAAATGCGAGATGGCGGGAATGACGAGACTTGAACTCGCAACCTCCTGCGTGACAGGCAGGCGCTCTAACCAAATTGAGCTACATCCCCGCGACATGGTTATAGATTAAGACCAAAAATTTTATTTACAAATCTTTTTTTGAAAAAAAACAGAAAAAGTCTAAAAAAATGTTATTTTTATAAAAAAAGAGATCTTTTTACCTCTTTTTTGAAATTAATGGTACCTTTTATGAAACAAAACGCTTTATATTGGAGTAATAATACAAAATGAAGGATGAAAAACAATTTTTTTCTCTTTATCTGGATGTTTTACCGGCTTTGAAGAGATTTATTTTTTCACAGATTCCGGATTTGCATTCAGCGCAGGATGTTTTGCAAGAGGTTTCTGTTGTAATTTGGAATAAATTCAATAAATATGAGGACGGAACTAATTTTAAGGCATGGGTTTTAGCAATTGCCAGATATGAAATACTACATGCAAAGCGTTCATATGTTAAAGATCAATTAGTTTCTTCTCCAAAGTTATTGGAAAAATTTGCAAGGCATTACGAGGGTTTCGGAGTTGAAAAAGGGGAAGAAAAACGTGTGGCTCTTGAGCATTGCTATAAAAAACTTTCTGATAAAAATAAAAAACTTTTACAATCAAGGTATTGGCAGGATATGTCATATTCTGAAATCTCTGAGAAGCAAGGGGGTAGAGAGAATACCTTGAGAATCAAGATTTATCGAATTAAAAAAACTCTAAAAAACTGCATAGAGAATTATATGTAGCATTGCAGGAAAAGTCTTTTTCACTTCGTTCGAAGACTTTTCATACCCTGTCTGTTTCTCTCTGCAATTATTTTTTTACTAAATAACACTGAAAATTATTATTAATGAGTCAGCATTTATTTCAAATAAAGTTCAAAATCTCTGATTTTGAATTTACAGAGCCAGTGCAAAAAAGGTTTTTGGCTCTTTGAAAATCTTTCCGTGCAGGCTCTATGTAGTTTGAGACATAATATGAAAAAGAATAATCTAAAATATACTGAAGAATTGATTGATCGCTTGCATGACGGAGAATTGTCTTATAAGGATAATAAGGAACTTGTTGCTCTCTTGGAATCATCGGAAGAAGCATTTAAACTCTATATAGAAAAAGTCAATATCCATGTGTCTCTTGCAGAGCTCTGGAGAGGAAACGAAGTAGAAATAAAGAGATTCCCGAGAGGCATAAAACAGAAAAAATTGAAATTTTTTCATGCAATTGCTACAATTGTTGCAATTGTTATCTTGTCATTTCTTATTCTTTCAATTTTATCTGAATCTTCTTCTGATAATTCAAAACAAGTATTTGTAGAAAGGAAGTTTTCTAAGAATTCCTCAAATACTCAATCTGTCCGTAAAGCATTGCTATGGCTAAAAAATACTCAAAGTAAGGATGGATTTTGGACTTCGGGAAAAAAGGGAAAATATAGGAGGGCTATCACTGCACTTGCCTTAATTTCATTTTTAGATGCAGAGGATGAAAAAGGCATTTTTAAGCTAACCATAAATAGAGCTGTTGAATTTCTTCTTAATTCTCAAGGACAGATGTTCAAAAATTATTCTAGTGCTTCTGGAGGATATGAAAATCCAATTGTACTGTCTGCTCTTGCAAAAGCGGTAAAAAATGGAAAATGCACTGATGAAAGCAGTGTAAGGATATTATGCGGAAAATTAATTGAAGAAATGAGTTTATATCAGAATAATGATGGTTCATGGAGCAGGACGTACTCAGATTATCAACTTAATGCTGATATAGCGGTCACGCAATGGCATCTTCGTGCACTCCAGTCTGTAGCACAAGTAGGATTTAAAGATGAAAGAATTAAAAAATCTGTACGAAAGGCAGAGTTATTCATGAAAAATGCACGACTTAAAGAACAATCACTAGAGGATTTGTGTATTATTTCTCTTTCTTTGGCAGGTTTAGGACATACACGGATGGAGGACATGAAAAGACAAGTTCTTCAATCATTGGATAATTTTCCAAAAGGAGGGAGTCTAGGTTGTTCTATCTTTAAATTGAATAACCTCTACAATAAAAGCCTTCTTCTTTGTATTTGTAATGCTGATAAGCAAGCTTGGTGGCAAGAGAAAATAAGAGAATTAGAGCAAATTCAAAGCTCTGATGGGAGTTGGAATTTTATTCCCGAAAATCTTGGACAAAAAAATGTTGAGTGTTTCTCTACTATATTCTGTTCGTTGATTTTACAAAAATCAAAAGATAAATATCCCGCTTATCAACCCGATATGATAGCAAAACTATAATAAAAAGAAGAAATCATGCATGAAAGAAAGAAGATCATTCTTACCATTACATTTTTACTTGGAGTTTTTAATTTGTTTTCAGTTGAAGAAAGGAAAATAACGATATTGAAACTTGAAAATATTACTGTTACAGCAACTGGAAGTGAAAAAAAAATCTAGAAACCCCCTATCGTATAGAAAATATTTCCTGGGAAGATAAACAATTACGTTTAAATTCAAACTCTTTTACCGATTCTCTTGACTCTATTCCCGGAATAATGAATCAGGAGACTGGGCGAGGCTGGACTTCTCCGTATCTGCGTGGATTTACTTCACAGAGAACTGTATTGATGGTAGATGGAATAAGGCTTAATAATGCTTTTTTAAGAGAAGGACCAAATCAATACTGGTCGTTAGTAGATCCTTTTTTCTTTGAAAACACAGAAGTAATGATGGGGCCTGCGTCGATTCTTTACGGTTCTGATGCCGTAGGAGGTGTTGTAAATGCAAAAAGTACTTCTTTAACACGTGGAAAAAAACTTTCATCCTGGCAGTATTTAGGAGGAAAAACTCTTTTTCAGTATTCCAGTGCAGAGGATTCTTATAGCGAATATCTTGATTCAGAGTTTATGTTCTCAAATAAACTTTCCTTGAAAATAGGTCTTACAAAACAGAATTTTGGGGAACTTGTTTCGGGTGGGGGGGTACATAATGAAAATACCAACTATGATACTTATGGAGGTAATCTTTGTGGAAGATACTGGTTTAATAATGATGAATCTATTTATTTTGGATATGATAATTACAATATTAATGATTTGGAAAGAACTCAGAAAACCATTTATTATGAATCATGGAGAGGTGAGGGCGCAGATGGAGATGATTTAGCAAGAACTTATGATTTTGAACATCAATTGGCATTTCTTAGGTATGAAAAAGAAAATGGAAGTGTTTTTTTGACAGGACTTGAGTTAGGTGTGTACTATCGTTATCTAAATGAGTATTATTTTAGAGTACGTAATGACGCTAGATTTGATAAGACAGATACTGCTATAGATACATTTGGACTGAATTTGAGAATGCAAATAGACAGTAAATTTGGTTTGTGGACTTATGGAGTTACTTTTCTAGAGAGATTGCCGGCTCCTGGCATACTCGTTTTAATGCGGATGGTTCGGTAAACAAAGAATATGATCAAGGAGACATAGCTGATGATGCAAGCTATGATTTACTTGGAATATATGTTCAAAATGAAAAGGATTTGAGTGAGAAATGGGATTTTATATCAGGAATTAGGTATAGCATGGCACGTTTGGATGCCGGCAAAGTAGATATGGATGGAATTGATGATAATGGTGTAACTCGCGAGTTAAAGGGTAACTGGGATTCCCTGGATGCATCTGCAAGAATTTTTTATAGGGCAATAGACGATAACAAGTTGAATGTATTTGCGGGGATTTCTCAGGGGTTCAGGGCTCCAAATTTGGCGGATACGACACGGAGCGGTGAATTTGGAGCTGGACTTGAAGCGCCCACCGCAGATTTAGATGCAGAGCATTTTCTTACATGGGAGATAGGTACAAAAACACGAACAGATACATTTACATTAGATCTAACCTTATTCTATACAGAAATAAAAGACAGAATTGGCAAAGTGGAAAATGGTGTAGAAAATCCAACCAAAGTAAATTTGGATAATGGTTATGTTCAAGGGGTGGAGGTTAATTTTTCTAAAGAGCTGAACAATTCTCTTTCTCTTTTTGGTTATTTAGCCTGGCAGGAGGGGAGCGAAGATTTCTATGAGCTTAACGCAGGAGGAAAGCCGGATGTGTCTCTTGGAGAAGATGAATATCCGCTTTCACGCATAATGCCATTGACGGGAGAGATTGGCTTGCACTACAAAAATAAAAACAAGAAATTCTGGACAGAATTTTTTGTAGAGTTTGCTGATAGTCAGGATCGTCTGGGAGCAAACGACAGAGGAAATCGCTTTTTGAATGGAACAGGAACTCCCGGGTATACAACATTTAATATAAGAGGAGGACTTCAAGTTTGGAAAAATATAAATCTGACAATATCGCTTGAAAATATAACAGACAAAAACTATGGTATTCATGGTTCAGGGGTTAATGCTCCTGGGCGAAATTTGGTTTTTAGCCTAGTTCAAAAAATTTGATAAAAAGCAATGTTTTTGATAGAATTTATAGAATTAGAAGATTCACGAAAAGCTTTTTTAGTCATGAATGTACTAATTTAAACACGAATGATTATTTTTTTTTAAAAAAACAGAAAACAAAGAAAAATAATTATAAATAATCATTGAAAATTTGTGTAAAAAGTTCTTGTTAGACCCTGCACGAAAAGGTTTTTAAAGAGCCAAAAACTTTTTCACACAGGCTCTGCAAGTTCAAAATCAAAGATTTTGAATTTGACTTGACGTGAATACGGATTCGTTAATAATGATTTTAAGTGTATTTGTTCAAAAAAATAACTGCAAACAGAAACAGACAGTCTACGAAAAGCCTTCGAACGAAGTGAAAAAGGCTTTTCGTGCAATGTCTAAATATAAAAAAATGAGGAAAAAATGAGAATTATTATCAGTAGTTTAATTATGGCGTTATTACTAAATCAAGCTTCATACAGTGCAAAAAATGAACAAGAAAAAAATCTTATAGATAAAAATGTGAAAATCCTTGCAGAAAAGAGTATTAAAAAAGGTGTGGATTATTTACTTTCAAAACAGCAGAAAAATGGCTCCTGGATGCATCATCCGGCTATGACTGCCCTATCTGCAGTCGCAATTGCTAATAGCTCATCTAAGATTGATGCAAAAATAGCTCAGGCAACAGAAAAAGGATTAGAATTTATCAGAAAACACGTTCAGAAAGATGGTTCAATATGGAATAAGGATGAAAAAAATTATCCAAATTACTCTACTGCAGTGAGTTTGATAGCCTTGGGATTTTTTAACAAACCTCAAGACGAGACAATTATTCGAAATGCAAGAAAATTTTTGATGAACTCACAGTTTTCGGATGTTTCTCCTGACAATCCTTTTTACGGCGGTGTAGGGTACGGACGTAGCCTTAGACCCGACCTTTCCAATACACAATGGGCATTGGAAGCTCTTTATCTTACAGATCACTTGGATAGAGAGCCATTTGCAAAGGAAAAGGGAGCAGCCAAAAAAGCAGATTTAATGTGGGAACGGGCTCAGAAGTTTCTTAGCCGAGTTCAGAATTTACCTCAAACTAATGACCAGGGCTGGGTTGCTTCAGATCCTGATAATGAAGGAAGTTTTATCTATCTTCCTGCAGAAGTAGAAGGAAATACTATGAGTAAAGCAGGAACTTATATATACAAAGGCAGGAAAACGCTACGCGGTTACGGAAGCATGACTTATGCAGGACTAAAAAGTATGATTTATGCCAAAGTTGATAAAAATGATCCTAGAGTTAAGGCTGCTTTTAAGTGGGGAATGAAAAATTATAGTCTTAAAGAAAATCCGGGAATGGGACAGCAGGGACTTTACTATTATCTGCATACTATGGCAAAAACATTTGCTGTAATGGGAAAGACTATTGTCAAAGATAAAAATGGGAAAAAACACGATTGGCGAAAAGAAATGATTGCAAGGATTACTGTAACACAACGTACAAATGGATCATGGTTCAACGAAACCGCGCGGTGGTGGGAAAATATACCTGAACTTGTAACCGCATACTCCCTGCTTACTCTAGAAGCGACCATAGATAGAGATTTAACTAAAGTTATCATTCCCCAAAAAGAGGAGGAAAAATAGATGATTAAATTATTTTCTTTACACTTGCTTTGTTTCTCTCTCTGTATAACTACAATTTGTGCAGAAGAAAATAATAAAATTGTATTTGGAGGAGCTACTTTGGGAGATTCTCTCAGTAATGTGCTAAAAAAACTTCAACGAAGCAGGAAAAACTATGTCGGTCCCAACGTAACTATAGTTGATATGAAATCTAAAATACAGGCTGCTACATATCGTCTGGATGGATCTCTTGATAGAAGTCGTAGCGTGAACAGTATGGCACTTTATTTTTCTGCTGACAATATTCTTGCAGGATTTGAAATTAGATACAATACTTCAAATCCTTATA
>JAYEIY010000233.1:0-7238 GCA_034660375.1 Verrucomicrobiota bacterium | reverse complement strand
ATAAAAATAAAAGCGTCGCGGAGCGACGCACTCCAAAGTGCTTCGCACAAAAACGACACATTTTGCAATTGCGATTATTTTCGATGAGCGAAGCGAATCTTTGGAGTGCCGGGGCTTTGCCCCGCTTTTACTTGTAGCAAAAGATATAGCCAGATTCAAAATTTTATTTATTAGCAATAACATTACATAAAAGTAAAAGCGTCGCGCAGCGACGCACTCCAAAATGCTTCGCACAAAAACGACACATTTTGCAATTGCGATTATTTTCGATGAGCGAAGCGAATCTTTTGGAGTGCCGGGGCTTTGCCCCGCTTTTACTTGTAGCGAAAGATATAGCCAGACTCAAGATTTTATTTATTTACATAACATTACATAAAAGTAAAAGCGTCGCGGAGCGACGCACTCCAAATGCTTCGCACACAGAGCGACACATTTTGCAATTACGATTATTTTCGATGAGCAAAGCTCTTTTGGAGTGCCGGGGCTTTGCCCCGCTTTTACTTGTAGCAAAAGATATAACCAGACTCAAAATTTTATTTATTTACATAACATTACATAAAAGTAAAAGCGTCGCAGAGCGACGCACTTCAAAGTGCTTCGCACACAGAGTTACACTAAACTAAAAACATAAAATCTTATGCAAAAGCAAGACTATTGGCCACATGCTCCTATTCATAAAATAGGAGAACGTGGAATATACATGATTACAGCAGGAACACTTTACAAAAAACATTTTTTAAATACACGTAAACGACTTGATTATTTTCAAAATTTACTCTTTAAATTTGCAGAGGAATACAATTGCCGACTTACAGCTTGGTCGATTTTGTCGAATCATTACCATTTTATAGTAGAAACGCCAGAAAATACTAATAATTTAAAGCTCTTAATTGCAAATCTACATCAAAAAAGTGCTTCATATTTTAACAAAAAGGATAATACCATTAACCGAAAAGTTTGGTATCAATTTTGGGATAAACACTTAACGTATAATAAATCATACTTGGCACGACTTAATTATATAAATAAAAATGCTGTTCATCATGGAGTTATTGATGATGCGGAAAGCTATAAATGGTGCTCTGCTGCATGGTTTACCAAAACCGCAAAAAACTCATTGAAAAATACAGTAAACAGCTTTAAGATAGATCAATTAAAAGTATTTGACGACTTTTGAACAAAGCGAATCTTTGGAAATACAGAGCGAGCCCCCGAGCGACCTTGCAAAGCAAGGGCTGAGGCTCCCGACAGGGAGCCGGGGCTTTGCCCCGCTTTTACTTGTAGCAAAAGATATAGCTAGATTCAAGATTTTACTTATTAAAACCCTGTATAAAAAGTCTTCGAGCAAAGCGAAAAAGACTTTTCGTGCAATGTCTAACTAGAATATAATATTAAAATAGGATATATAAATAATGAAAAATTGTATAAGGTTAAAATTGGGCTCTATTCTTCTTTTCGTTTCCATTTTATGTGGATTTTTTGCATCTGAGGTGTTTGCTCTTGAACCGGATATAACGAAGGAAGAAAATAAGCATTTATTTTCTATGCAAGAGGATACGGAGTTTGTAGCCTTATCTAATTTGGTCATTAATCTTCTTGAACGTCGACACTATTCACATCTGAAACCAGATAATAACCTATCTGAACAAATCTTTCTTGATTATTTTAAGATTCTTGACAGAAATAAGTATTATTTTCTTGCATCAGATATAGAGGCTTTTGAAATATATCGCTATCAACTCGATGATTTAATTAAACGAGGTGATATAGGTTTTGCATTTCATGTCTTTAATCTATTTGTAAAAAGAATTCAGGAAAGAGTCAAGTATGCAAAAAAAATCCTCAAGAAAGAAAATCCTTTTGATTACACATTAGACGAAGAGATTAATACAGATCGCGAAGATTCACCATGGGCAAAATCAAAAGAAAAACTGGATGAATTATGGAGAAAAAGAGTAAAAAATAAACTGCTCTCATATCAACTTATGGAGGAAAGCTTTGAGAATGGCAAAGAAGATGATGAAAAAAAAATAAAAGACCATAAATTGTTCTCCATGGGGACTCCAAAAGAACGCGTCTGTAAATATTACGACAGATTAATTGATCAGTTCCTAGAGTATGAAAAAATAGATATCTTGGAATTGTTTTTGACAACAGTTTCGAAAATTTATGATCCACATTCAACATATATGTCACCAAAAACACTGGAAGATTTTAATATTTCAATGAAGCTATCTCTTGAAGGCATAGGAGCAATGCTACAATATACTGAAGGTTATACAAAGGTAGTTAGAATAATTCCTGGTGGTCCAGCATCAAAAGATGGCAGATTAAAAGCTGGAGATCGCATTATTGCTGTAGCACAGGCCGGAGAAGAGCCTATCGATGTTATAGAAATGCCATTAAAGAAGACGGTGGACATGATTAGGGGTAAAAGCAAAACAACTGTTATTCTAACCATAATAGATGGCGACAAAGGATTTGGTTCTAAACCAAAGATTATAGATATTGTCAGAGGAAAAGTCAGCTTGGAGGAATCTGAAGCCAGTGGAAAGATTAAACTTTTCACAGAAGCGGTAACAGACGATGTCAACTCACAGAAAGTACTAAAACAATATAGAATCGGGATTATAGATTTACCTTCCTTTTACATGGACTTTGCGGGTAAGAAAACGGATCCGGAGAATTACAAAAGTACATCCAGAGATATTAAAGTTATTCTCAAAGAAATGGAAGTTCTTAGAATAGATGGATTAATTCTTAATTTGCGTGGCAATGGAGGGGGTAGTTTGGAAGAGGCTGTAAAGACTGCAGGATTGTTCTTTCCTGAAAATCCCATAGTTCAGGTAAGTTATTCAAAGTATAAGCGCCCACGAGTTCTTAGAGATGATGATGGAAAAACCTATTATGATGGACCTTTAGTAGTTATGGTAAACCAAATGAGTGCTTCGGCCTCAGAGATTGTGGCAGGAGCTATTCAGGATTCGGGACGAGGAATAATCGTGGGAGATATTTCAACTCATGGAAAAGGAACCGTTCAAACTGTGTCCTACCTTGATAAATTTTTTAAGAATTCTTCTCGATTCAAAGATTTTAAACCAGGTGCATTGAAATTTACTATTCAAAAGTTTTATCGTATAAATGGAGGTTCTACTCAAAAAAAAGGGATCACTCCGGATATTACCTTTAATTCATATACTGAAGCACTGGAATTGGGAGAAAAACACCTTGACCATGTAATGGCATGGGATAAAATAAAGCCAGCAAGAATAGATTGGCACAATAAAGAAATGACAAAGATTTTTACAGAAATAAAGAGCAAACACCAAAAAAGACTTACTCTAAATCCAGAATTTACAGAACTGTACAAGGATATAAAAGAATATACAAAAACAATAAAAGACAAAATTATTTCTTTGAATAAAAAGAAAAGATTGAGGGAACGCAAAGAAAATAAAGAAAAAGGAGAAAAACGTAAAAAATTGCTTCATCTTAAGGATGATCAAGACGATGAGGATGAAAAAAAGAAAGATGAAAAAATAAAAATAGAACCCGCAATGGACGAAAATGATGACCTCTATATGAGAGAAACACTCAGAATAATTGTGGATCTAATAGATATAAATAAACAATCTGCAAAAAAGCCTTCGAACAAAAGGAAAAAGGCTTTTCATACAATGTATGACTAAAAAATAAAGGGAAAAAAATGACTAAAAATAAAAATAATTCTGATTTTGAAGATATAAGAAAACAAATCAATGAAATGATGAAAAAAGGTAATGGAAAATTTATGTTTTCCCCATTATCCTCTCTTAAACAAGAACCTAAAAAAACAGAAAATAAAGAGAATAAAGAAAATAAAAGCCAAGAAATTTTAAATAAAATAAAAGATTTTAACCTGAAACCAAGAGAAATTAAAGATTATTTGGATCGCTTTGTAATTCAACAAGATGAAGCAAAAAAAGTACTCTCCGTCGCAATTTGTGATCACTATAATCATATTCGAAGATCTCTCAATGATCCACAACTTGACGATGAAGATTATGTAAAACAAAATATCGTTTTACTGGGACCAACAGGCGTCGGAAAAACATTCTTGATGCGCTGTATCGCGCGAATGATTGGCGTGCCTTTTGTAAAGGCAGATGCAACAAAATTTTCTGAAACTGGCTATGTTGGAGAAAATGTTGATGATTTGGTTCGTGATTTGGTAAAATTTGCTGATGGTGATGCAGAACTTGCTAAATATGGGATTATATATGTTGATGAAATAGATAAGCTTGCAGGAACATCTTCTGGGGGTTCACGTGATGTCTCTGGTCGTGGAGTTCAGATCAACCTACTTAAACTGATGGAGGACACAGAAGTAAATCTTATCAGTCAGACGGATATGATGGGACAGATGAAAACAGTTATGGACATGATGCACGGAGGAGAGGATAAGGATAAAAAACAGACTATCAGTACAAGGCACATTCTTTTTATTGTCAGTGGTGCTTTTGACGGTCTCGCCGAACAGATAAAAAATCGTTTAAGTGGCAGTAACATAGGTTTCGACAAGGAATATACTGATAGGTATGACGATAATATTCATAAATATCTGAGCAATATGCGCACTGAGGATTTTATCAAATATGGATTTGAACCTGAATTTATCGGACGACTTCCTACGCGCGTTGCATGCAATGCTCTTTCTGTTTCTGATCTCGAACAGATTCTGACAGAATCTGAAAGCAGTATACTAGCTCAATATGTACAGGATTTTGATGGTTATGGAATTGATTTTGCTTTAAATAAAGAAGCTATACATGGAATAGCTCAAAAAGCATCTACGGAAAAGACTGGAGCAAGGGGGTTGATGACAGTTCTTGAGCAAACTCTTAGAGATTTTAAATATGAACTTCCATCAACATCTATAAAAAAATTACAACTAACAGATAAAGGGGTTTCTAACCCCCAAAATGAACTAGAAGAATTGCTGAACAAGAATAAGTCTCAGCAAAATAAACACCTTAAAAAAGAAGTGGAGGATTTTACAGAACGTTTTAAGAGCGAAAATGATATTGAATTACTTTTTGAGGATTCTGCCGTTGCAAAATTGGTGGAACTTAGTCTTAAAGACAATAAAACTATACGTGCTATATGTGAACAGAAGTTTAAAGACTTTAAGTTTGGTTTGAAACTTATCAGTCGTAATGCCGGGAAAAAATCCTTTGTTATTACAGAAAAAGTTGTTATGGAACCAGATAAAGAACTTTCTACACAAATTGTAGATAGTTTTAATGAAATTAAGAAATAATCTAAATGAAATGTGCCTTTTATATCTTTTTTGTTGTGAATTTACTTCTTTTTCCAGCATGTATTTCGTTCTTAGGAAAGGGAGAATTCGTCCCCCCCGGCTCTCTCCCAGAATATGCAGGAAAAAAACAAATAGAATATGTATGCAATAAAATAATAACCTGCATTATCCTTGATTCTCCACTTGCAAAACTAAAAAAACCTTATTTATACTGCATCCCCCTGACAATAAAAAATAAACAGGCAAATGATTTTTTAAATATTTTGAGAAAAAAAATAAGCCAAATACATAGTTTAAACCTAAGTGAAAATCCAAATAATACGGATTTCTATCTATCAATTGATAAATTTGAAGATGAAAAAAAAGAATATAAAATTCATGTTATTATAAAAAATAAAAAAGACAAAATTATCTATGCTATCTCTGAATCATTAAAAAAAAGATCAATCCTTCAATAAATCTCTCAACTTACTAAATATCTACACTTAATTACCCGCTTTTTGCCCAAAACTAGATAAACCGAAAAGAAATAAGCCAATAACTTTCATGCTTCCTGTTATTGATTCTCAAAGCACAACCAATAAGCATATCTTTGAGCATTGAGTTTAAATGAATCCATTTATATTCATCCCTAAATTTAGTTTTAAACCTATAATCCCCTTTCTCAAATTTCTTTTCCCCATCACTCAGTCATATCAGAGGAGATAAAGAAGTCCCTGTTTTTTCCCATAATACTTAATTTGCTTCCCTGCGTTGTTGTTTAGCGAAATAATCAATGAGCTTTTTGATCTTTTCGTGTTTGGCTTTTATTTGTCTTTCATATTTTTCATAATATCTTTGTTTTCCAAGGTCTTTAAAGTTAGGTATTGGCTCTCCTTCAAGTTTTCTATATTGTTGGTGTAGTTTTTTCATCTTTTCCATTGTTTCTTGAGGAAGTCTGTCGGCAATCTCTTTTGTGTCTTCTTTTAGATTTTGACTCATTAAATTCTGTATTTTTTCCTGGAAAGTTAATATAGAATAGGCTATTTTTGCTTTGTAGTATTTTTTTTTTGAAGTTGCATTTTTGTTAATGTTCGGAGCACTTTTTTTCATCTGTTTGCGTAGTTCAAATTTATATTTTTTTCTTTCGTAATCAGCCATTTTTTTAAGCAGTTCATTTTTTTCTCTCATTTTTGCATACAAATGTTGCAGTAAATCATGAGGCACCATAGTTTTTCTTTCTTTTGTTTCCATTATTTCAATAACAAATTTATTGAGAATTTTGCTGTCATAAATATAGAGTCTATGCATTCTCTCTAATACGACCTGTGCCATTGTTCTTTTTATTTTACTCTTTGCTTTAGACTTCTTTTCTTCAGAAGCTTTAGTTTTCTTTATCTTAGAGTTTTTTAGTTTTCCCTTATCGACAGAAATACCCAATTTTTCCAGATCAGCATCATCGAATATTTCCAATTGAGAGTATGCACTTGAGAGTAGGAGTGTTGTTGCGATTATTACTAGTATTTTTTTCATGTTTTTTATGTCCTTTTTTTTGGTTCTCTATTATTACAAAATGTGTCGCTTTATGTGCAAAGCACTTTCTATATCTTTTGCTACAAGTAAAAGCGGGGCAAAGCCCCTGCACTCCCAAAGATTCGCTTCGCTCATCGAAATAATCGTAATTGCAAAATGTGTCGTTTTTGTGCGAAGCACTTTGGAGTGCGTCGCTCTGCGACGCTTTTACTTTTTATGTAATGTTTTGCTAATAAATAAAATCTTGCATCTAGTTATATCTTTTGCTACAAGTAAAAGCGGGGCAAAGCCCCGGCACTCCAAAGATTCGCTTCGCTCATCTAAATAATCGTAATTACAAAATGTATCGCTCTGTGTGCGAAGCACTTTGGAGTGCGTCGCTCTGCGACGCTTTTACTTTTTATGTAACGTTTTGTAAATAAATAAA
>JAYEIY010000232.1:0-7244 GCA_034660375.1 Verrucomicrobiota bacterium | reverse complement strand
CTTCAATTAACTGACAAACAGATAAAGGCTCATCCCCCGTACCCGGAGGAGAATCAATAATCAAATAATCTAATTCCCCCCAGCTAACATCCCTTAAAAACTGCTGAATAAGCCCCATTTTCATCGGACCTCTCCAGATTAAGGGCTGATCCTCATTTTCAAGAAAAAAACCTACCGACATTACCTTTAGATTTTCTGAAACATCAATGGGAATAATTCCCTTCTTATTCTGCATAAGACGCTGTCCCGAAAGATTAAAAAGGGTTGGGATACTCGGACCATGAATATCAACATCCATCAATCCTGTTTTATATCCGGCATCAGCAAGAGAAGTAGCCAAATTAGCCGCAACTGTACTCTTTCCAACGCCACCTTTTCCTGACATTACTAGTAATTTATGATCAATCTCACATAAATTCTCCATCATCTTCTGTCTAGCAAGAAAATCTTCCTCAGATTCATTCACACGCTGTGTTGTGCCTGAACAAGTGGCTGAATTACAATTACTACATGATTTTTCTGACATAGCTTACGACTCCTACTTTATACCCAATGCGCATCAACATTTGCGGAGTCCGTAATTTCCAATTCTCCAGCATTAAACTTATCAAGAGCCTCTTTTACCGTCATATCCTTTACAGTATATATTTTCACTTTACCTGCATTAAGAACTGTAAAAGCCTTTGGCCCGCAATTTCCACTAACTAATGCTTCCGCTTTAGAATCAATAATGGTCTGTCCCGCCTGTATACCTGCTCCCTGAGCAGCATTAAGATTTTGTTTGTTATCTAAAACCTCAAATTCTTCGGTTTCGGTATCTATCAGAAGAAAATACTTTGTTCTTCCAAAGCGCAGATCTATTTTTGAATCTAAGTCTTTCCCTTGTGCTGTAATTGCTATTTTCATAATATTATCCCTTCCTTGTCATTTTAGTGTTACATTTCGGACAACTTTTTTGACTACATGGTTGACTTGGTGTATGTGCCTGTGTATATCCACATGAAGGACAAATGCATTGTCCTCCTGGACCCGCAGCTAATGGTCCTCCCATTTGTCCGCGTCCGCCTCCACTTTGTCCAATTCCACGACCAGTTCCCGCTCCCTGTCCTCCTGGTCCTGTTCCGTCTCCTCTTGGCATAATCACTACCTCCTCTTTTTCATAATTTATGTTACTTAATTAGACATTGCACAAAAAGTCTTTTTTACTTCGTTCAAAGCTTTTCGTATACTGTCTGTTTACCTAAAAATATGGTGGAAATCTTTGAATAAAGACCTCCACCATTGTTTCATATTACTTGTCAGACTTCAAATCCTGTAGCCTTTTATCAAGATTACTGAGTTCCTGAGTCAGATAATCCTTCTCCTGAGCCAGATATTGTTCTTCCTGTTCAGCACTCACAGCTACATCGAAATTCATTGGGCTAGGTACGGCATAACCTGCCATCCCCCGTCCAAAGCCTCTTCCACGACCGTAACCCATTCCACGACCGTAGCCCATTCCACGACCGTAGCCCATTCCACGACCATAGCCCATTCCACGACCATAGCCCATTCTACGACCTCCTGCGGGATTTGCAAACCCCGGAGTTCCGAAGCCGGAACAATACCCAGCTCCTCTTCCTGTCATTGCTCCCTGTCCTCCTGGTCCTGTTCTGTCTCCTCCTGGCATGATTTCCTCCTGTTTTTATTTGTTATTTCAACTTTCAATGGGCAACCACAGAGGGTTGCTAACACAATCCTGTGGACAGCCCCTACATTTTCATTTTCAATTTTCAATGGGCAACCACAGAGGGTTGCTAACGCAATCCTGTGGACAGCCTCTACGAATGTCCCCGAAATCGCCAGCGCCTTCTGCAACGCCCTCCCCTTTCAACAATGGATCTATTCCTAAGATTTCCGCATAAATAACCATCTATTACATTTTGAATGTCTCCTGTTAACCAAGAAATAATTTTTATCTTATTCTTTTCAAGATATTCTTTGGTTATAGAATCAATTCCGCCACATAGCAAAACATCTACATTCCTATCGAATAAAGAGTTAATTATCTGCTGTGAAGAAAAATCTCCCGTATAAAAATCTTCAGTAGAAACAATCTTTCCTCCGTCCTTTCTGAATAACAAAAATCTACATGCACAATCAAAACGGGGAGAAATCCTGCCCCTGAATACTGGGATCGCTAAAATCATAATAAAACTTCTTTATTGTTAGTTACTCATTTCATCATTTCATCATTTTACACTGCAAGAAGAATACCAAAGAATAAAAAAATAGATATAACCCATTGAATATCAAAGACTTATATTGTTTCCACTGAAGATTTTACACTTAGTAAATATTGTATTTTTGCAATACTAAATGCAATGCTATGCAATTTTGCAATTTTGCAATATTGCATTAATAAAAAAATTAAAACTCATGGAATATTTTCAGGCAATTGTTTACAGAAAGAATGAATGTCATTTTTTGTAATATTATAGATAAGGATAGAATATCCGATATTATCATTTGGCATTCGTTTTCTGAGATAGTTACAAAATTTTGCAAATTTTAATTTTTGGATTAACCGTATTTGTCCATTTAACATTTGCTTAAATTTATTTTTTTCTTTAATTTTACTCTTTTCAGAACATAGATATTTAAGGTCATCAACACTCTTTTGATAACGGTTAAGTTTTTTTTCCAATTTTTGATTCCACCTTGAATATTCGGGATAATAAACATGCTGCAACATAGTTGCACTAATACAATAAAATCCTGGTTGAAATGAAATTTCTTTTACATGTTTTTTTTCAAAAAAAGAGGGAAGATAGTTTACTTTTTCTTTATAGTTATAGTAATCTGGAGGTATTGAACCGAAATATGACAGATATATATTAGGTTTGGGAGATTTTTTTTTCAAGGAGATATTATCAAACCACAATTTAAATCCTTTTAAATCCTGTCCCCAATCAAGAGAGCTATCCACCAAATGTTCATATCCATTTTCAGAGCCCCCCGCAAAGGAATTAAAATAAGCAAGATAATCTGGATAAGTAATTAAACTTTCGGTAAAAAACCATAACAATAATAACCCAAGGGGAATATAAACAAAAATTCTTAATTTATTTTTTGAGATTAAAGAAATGCTGCCTAAGAAAACAAATAAGACGGGATAACAGACAAAGATATGTCTAAATCCAATATTCAAATTGCTTGTTAAGCTAAAGAAAAGAAATACGAACACCAAAACCGCTAACGGAATTATGAGAGAATTACTTCGGCTCAACTTCTTGCATAAAAATAAAAAAAACATTTTTTTGTTTCTGCATGTAATCAAATATACAATTCCTGCAAGAAAAACAAGGAACATCATAGAAATAGGGGTTTTTACTAGAGCACAATAGGGGAAAAAATACCACTTTCCAGTTCTACTAAGATTACCATTTAAAAAACTATCACGTTCTTTTGAATGCTTGATAACATACGCAAAACCGTAAAGATAAGCTTCTGGCAAAAGCTTATATTTCCTTGCAAAAGAAACAGACTTTATAATAAAATCATCATTATTAATCATTTTTTCCCAGTTATGATTTTGCATTTCTCTACCGGTTTGTTCATTTTTAAACATAGAATAGCGAAATCCAAATGCGAACCAAATAACAAAAGATATAAATATGCCACAAACAATAGCCAAACTTAATGATAAGATAAGCTTGTGCTTCAATTTGCTAAACTTCCATTTTTTCTTTTTAAAAACACAGACAATTGGAGCGGGAGAAAACAATCTAATAAGAACTAAAAGAAAAGCCATTGGAATGATTAAAACAGCTGACATTTTTGAAATAAAGAGAAAAGATGCACTAAAAAAAAGGAAAAAAAGATTTTTCAGAGAGATTTTGTATAAAATTTTCCAGATAGCTAGTATTGTCAAGATAAAAAACAAAGAAACTGTTAAATCAGATGTAACAAGTGGGGCATTTGCTAAAACAGTAGGGCTGAATATATATAAAAAAAGGGAGAGAAAAGCTCCAAAAAGCCCAAAAAGCTCTTTGGAAATAAAAAAGACAGTCAAGGCAAGAACAACACTGAAAAGAATAATTATCATCCGTGTTTTTGCTGCAATATAATCAGCATTATTTTGACCTCCGAATAAAAAATCTATTGAAACAAACCATTCATTTTTATTTTGCCACACGGGGTCTGAAAGAGGTTTCATCTTTAATTTTTTATCAAAAAGGATAAGAAATGTCGCAATACGTTGCGGAAAAATTCCATTTGCAAAATTAATTCTATAGTCATTATTTCGCCAATTATTTACTCCTCCTGAGATATGGAGGACCTCATCGAAAGTAAGAGATTTGTGTGAGATGCTGGAATAAGCCAAAATATAATGAATTATCAAGAGAAAAAAGACACTAAAAAAACAAAGAATATATTTTTTTTTAAATAAAGATAATAAAAAAGTCATAATCATAAAATGGGCAATTTTCTAAATAGACATTGTGCGAAAAGGCTTTTTCATTTCGTTCGAAGGCTTTTCATACACTATATTATATTTTTTCATTTTTCGCCAAAGTGTAGATGGATCAATCTGAAGTTCTTGGGATGTTTGTTTTCGATTTCCTTTATATTTTTTCAGAATTTCAGTTATTAGATCCGCTTCGATTTGTGCGGTAGGAGAAAGATTTTGTTCCGTTTTTATCCTTTTAAAATTCCTAGAAAAGACTTTTTCGGGGAGACATTTTTTATTTATGATATTTGTTCTACAAAGAACAAATGCATGTTCAATGATATTCTCTAATTCTCTTATATTTCCAGGATAATTATAGTTCAAGAGAGCTGCTTCGGCATTATTTGATATTTTCTCAATCTGCTTTGAATATTTCACATTAAATCTGTTTAGAAAATGCTTGATAAGCAAAGGAATATCTTCTTTGCGTTCAGATAAAGAAGGGAGGGTAAATGCAACCACATTGATACGATAAAAAAGATCTTGGCGAAATGCTCCTTTTTTAACCAATTCTTCAAGGGGTTTATTTGTTGCGGAAACAATCCTTACGTCTGCTTTTTTTGGTACATTTGATCCGAGAGGATGATACTCTTTTTCCTGTAGGAACCTTAACAACTTAACTTGCATTGCTTCAGAGATATCTCCTATTTCATCAAGAAAGAGGGTTCCTCCTTCTGCTATTGCAATACGCCCCGGTTTATCTTTATTTGCACCGGTAAAGGCTCCTTCAACATAACCGAAGAGTTCTGACTCCAAAAGATTGTCTGGCAAAGCTCCTCCATTAACAGCAACAAATTCTTTATTTTTTCTAGAACTTATATTATGAATTGCACGTGCTACGAGTTCTTTTCCTGAGCCGGTAGGACCTTCAATCAAAACGGAACAATCACTTGAAGCTACATCGGGAAGAATATCTATCATTTTCAATATCTGATGATTCTTACTAATGATATCTTCAAAAGTATATTTTTCATAAATTTCTTTGCGTAAAATTTCAATAGAAGAAAGATCCCTAAATGTCTCCACACCCCCTACAACCTTTCCTTCTGCATTTTTTAGAATACCCGCGGTAATACTGATGGGCAGTTTTTTTCCATCTGTATTCAGTACATTGATTTGTTTATTAACAATAGCCTTATTAGAATCCATAGTCTGTTTCAACAAGCAAGCCCTCTGACAAATATCCGCACGAAAGACTTCAAAACACTTTTGCCCAATCGCCTGCTCTTTTGAAATACCGATAATCTTCTCGGCTGCCTTATTAAAAGAAGTTATGTTCCAGTCATTATCTACAGTAAAAACTCCGTCTGCGATGCTATCTAAAATTATATTATTATACATTATTTATACCATTTTACGAAAACTAGTCTATCTGTCTTTTCTTACACCATTTCTGTTATGTCGGTAAAAATTTTATTGTCCGGCGAAATATTAAAAATCTCTTCATACATAATTTATCCTCCTTTTAAACTATAAAAGACCCTCTTAGAAATCATTAAACAATCTTGATTACTCTAAAGGAATTTTATAAAATTACGAACTCTGATAATCAAATTTATCATTTCACTTGCTTTATTAAAAAAGGAGCGTATAACGCAATGTTGAGAAATTCTCCATTCTTATCAAAATTTCTTGGAGAAAGCCTAATTATATGCTCAGGTTTATATTTATCATAATAACTTCTGAGACTTTTTATGTTGCGATCCATTCCACTTTTTACTTCTATAGGCAATATATTATTATCAACTCTTAATACAAAATCAACTTCTGCATCACTTTTCGAGGTCCAGTAAAATATTTTTTCAAAGCCACAGTTTTTCAATTCCATTGCTACATAATTTTCTATAAATGCACCTTTATATTCTGAAAATAATTGTGAATTTATAATTGTGGAAGGCTCACTTTCAAGCATTGCACCAAGTAAACCTGTATCCAATAAATAAATTTTAAATTTATATGTATCAGAATAACCGCCTAAAGGCAACTTGGGTGTTTTTACATTTCTTACAACATTAATTAATCCTGCATTTTCCAACCACTCAAAACTGTTTTCATAAGTGGCAAACCTTGTACCTTTTTTGACTTTACTACAGAGAAATTTCTTATTTTCTTTTGCTAATTGAAGGGGAATAGAGTTCCAGATAGAAAGGTTTTTCATTGCTTCTGTTTTTGTCACATATTTAGAGAAATCTCTTTCATAAGCTTTTAATATTTCTACTTGAATTTTACGTGCCTGAAATATATTATTGTTATCAGCGTAACTTTGAACCGCTTCCGGCATACCACCGACATACAAATAATCCGTTAAAAGTTTTAGTAATTTATCATGTATAGCAACATTAAACGGAATTAGCTCTTTATTAGATGATAATTTATCCGCAATTAAAGATTCATTTGTTGCGTGCAGGAATTCCAGGAATGACATTGGATATAAAGTCATAAAATTCACTTTGCCTACCGGAAAACTATTTGCTTTCCCTACACTGACTCCCAACAAAGAACCTGCAGCTATCACATCAAATTCTGGAGCTTCTTCACAAAAATATTTAAGGCTTGACAGAACATTCGGTTCAACTTGAATTTCGTCAAAAAAAATTAAAGTTTCTTTATGGCAAATATTCTCCCCTAGAAATAGAGGTTGTAGATAATAGTAAATGGAACTTTCTTGAGGGTAACAAAGTAATTAAAAGGATTAATTTAACAATTGATACTAAAAAACCTGTTGCTAATGTTTTGTCAAATTCAAGATATA
>JAYEIY010000231.1:0-7300 GCA_034660375.1 Verrucomicrobiota bacterium | reverse complement strand
TTAGATGAAGGTTGATATGGAGGACGTAATTTATAGTCAATAGAATCCGAATAATGTTTTTTAAAGTTATATTTTGCAATAATTCCTTCTTGCTTGCAATCGTTAAGTAAAGCCTGTCTTTTTTGATATGAATAAATAAACTTCTTTTCTGATATAAGAAAAGAGTCTCCACATGCCATCAATGCCTTATAGATATTTCGTTCAGCAAATTCCAATTCATTTTTCTGTGGATTCTTAGCTAATTTATTTCGAGCGAGCATTAACCCAACTCCTCTGTTTAAAAGAAGGCTGGCTGCTTCAGAAATTGGCATATTTTTTCCATCATAATCAGGTATATCTTTCAGAAGATTCTTGTTTCCATAAATAACATAGTGTCCATTTTTCAGTTCGTACCACATCATAGTAAATGTTGTTTTAGGAATTCTAGACTTATTTACTGCCGGTCCAAAGTCTACATCTATTCCTATTTTTTCGGTAAGTCCTTCAGAAATTTCATAGAGTTCTCTATTGAGTTCATTTCTTCGCTGCATAGATACATTTTCGGTAATTACAAAGAAATCATAGTCATTGTAGAGCTGCATTTTTCCATCATGAGATATAACTCCTCCTTCTCCTCTCCCATATCCTCCCCCAAGAATTAGAGCTGTAATATCATTTTTATCAACTCCGGCAAGAACAGTTTCAGAAATAAGTTTCATATCTCCGTCTATTTTCTTGTCAAAAGCACTATCTCCATAAACTGTGTATTTCAAATTCAAAAAAACCTCCTGGAAAATGTTGTTCTAAAATTATAGTTGACATATTTTTATGATTCTGTTTATTCTGCTTTCATTTTTTTTAATAAAGTATCAATTTCTTTTAGGAGTTTATCAAAATTATTCTCAGTATGCATAATAATATCGGCATATTCTTTGCTTCTTTCTATGTATTTTTCGTGCATGGGGCGAACATTTTTGAGGTATTGATTTATTGTTCCTTTAAAATCAAATCCTCGTTCAGCAACATCTCTGATTAATCTACGTGCAAGCCTCAGATCGGAATCAAGATCGGCATAAATTTTTAAATCCGCTTTTTTAAAAAGAGTTTTTTCGCAAAAAGCAAAGATTCCCTCTACAATAATAATTTCTCTTGGAGTAATTACTTCGTTTGAAATTGTTACCGCATGTTTAACAAAATTATATGAACGTTTTTGTATTGTTTTTCCATTCAGTAAATCTGTCACATCCTCTTCCAAAGCATCAAAATCTATGCTTTCAGGCGTATCAAAATTATATAGTTTCATTTGTTTAGGGGAGAAGTGAGTCAAATCGTGATAATAATCGTCCATTTTTATCCATGTAAAATCATAAGGTAGCTTTTCAACTATATTTGCCGTTAATGTAGTTTTTCCAGAACATGTTCCCCCGCCTATTAATACAAAATATGACATAAATACTCTTTGAATTTATTAGTTTGGTAATTTGTTAATTAGACATTGCGCGAAAAGCCTTTTTCGCTACGTTTGAAGGCTTTTCATACACTGTCTGTAGATTGCAAAGCCTTGAAACCCCTTGTATTTCATATATTGTTTTGACCTTTTCATGCGTACTTTTAGACTCATAAGCTTTTACTCATTTCCTTATGCTATTTTCACCATGAAGAATATGAAGTTCATGAAGGAATACAGGTTTTCAACTTTTTAATTTCTTATTCATTTCTATCCTTCATGGTTCTTCATGCTCTTCATGGTAACATTTTATTGGTACGTATTTCCGTGATGAATATTACATTGTTATTTAAGAGCTTAGTTCTTAATCAAATAAAGTTCAAAATATCTGATTTTGAACCGATAGAGCCTGTACTAAAAGGTTTTGGCTCTTTAAACCAATGCCTTCTATCTCCGTAAAAACCTTTTGTGAAGAGGCTATTGGGAAAATAATGTTTTAATTATCCTATTAATTTTTTAAAGAATGAGCCTATAATTATTTTTATATCCAGTTTTAAAGTACTATTGTAGCTATAATATAATTCATCCAATTGTCTTTCGAATTTTTCTTCTCCTGTAGTGCCTAATAATTCACAATAAGTAAAAACGGCGGGATGATATAGTGGCATTTGCTGTAAGGTCTTATAGTTTTCAACACTTTGTTCCATAGGGGAATTTCCTGCAAGGTACAATTTTCCTTTCAGAACTTTTATCAGAAGAGGGATTTTGTCTAGAGAAAAACGCATATAGAGTTTTTGTAAAAAGTTGGCATCACGTCTGTCAGCATGAGAAAGTGGGGATACAGAGTCCGAATCTCTATAAAGATAATAGTTATAACCATAAGTTTTTACTCCACCAATCAATAGAAGAAGAATTCTGAAAAGAATAAAAGGAAGAGTCATGCAGCAGATCAAAAAAAGAGCAAGAAAAAAATTAAAAAACCGTAAAGATAGATTTTTAAACATATCAGGAGTCAGATTTGAGAGAAAAAAAGCGTCTGTAATTTTTAAGCTTTCCCCTGTTTCCGGATCCATAAGTAGATTACCGGAGACTATTTTATTATTTATTTCAAGGGCGGAACCAATATAAGTTTTATCAAGAATAATAGAAGAGTTTATGGTTGTTGCTTGATCAACGAAGGTATTATTGCCGAGAATAACATTTGGACCTATGGAACTTAGTTTTTTCAACTGTACATCGGAGCCGATAGATACAGGTTTTTTTATGTCGGCAGTTTTTGCAATAGCTACATTCTGTCCAATATGGATGCCTTTCTCGTTATTATAGCCGGGTAGAACAAATTGTTCGCTTTTGTTTTTAAGAACATCAAAAGAAATATCGTAATAATCTTTAAGAGAAGTTATTGAGCGTAAAAAAGAATCTTTATTACTATGGATTTCTTTATTTGAGTTCTTTTTCAATACATTATCAAGTGAATCAGACATTCGATTGAAAATTATTTCTCCCGAATTACAATGAAAAGAGGAAAAATCTCTTTCGGAGGAAAATAATTCAGTATTGTCTTTGTTTTTATCATAGTTGATAAAAAACATTCCGCTAATCATAATAAAATCTGAATTATCAAGAAATGCCCTATTCTTTTTAAGAATAAATTTTTCTGAATCTTTTGGTTTAGCTGTAGCATAGTCAATCGTCAATCCCCAGCGGGAGCCGTCTCCAAGAAAATTTTCAATTGCCGGTTTTGGTTCGTTCTGTATAATTCTAACTTCTCTTATAGAAAGGAGGGTACATAAATCTATATAATATTCCAATAATGGTTTATTTACAATGGTCAGCATGTAAGGAGATATATTAGGAAAATATTTTTTGACCCATTTTGTTGAATTTGCATTGCAATAAATAAGGCTTTTCATTTTAATCTCCTATTTAGACATTGCACGAAAAGCCTTTTTTATTTAGTTCAAAGGCTTTTCGTACACTTTCTGTTTCTGTTTGCAGTTATTTTTTTGAACAAATAACACTTAAAATCATTATCCCATATTACGCAGTTAAATACGGACTATTGGCATTTATTTTAACAAAGAATCTTGCAAAAAATCAAGACTCTTTAACTCAATAGCTTAATGGCTCTTTTATGCATTTAACCTCAAAAAAAGTGTTTTTAAAGTTCAACTGTGTTTTTTAGGATTATTAACGAGTCAGCATTCATCTCAAATAAAGTTCAAAATCTTTGATTTTGAACGCATGCAGAGCCTGTATGAAAAGGTTTTTGCTGTTTAAAAACCTTTTCGTGCAGGGTTTAATCATTCAAAAAAAGAATCTACAGCTGTATCTTCGTCATCAAAAATATCGAAGATTCTGTATGCTCTTGTTATTTCAAAAACCATTCTCGGTTTTTTCTGAAGATTACAAAGTTTTACATCACCATCTTTTCCTGCGGCATTTTTCAAGCATGAGACAAGGCTTCCCAGTCCGGTACTGTCAATAAAAGGGACTTCTTGCATATTAATTAGATAATTAATCTTTTCTTTGAGTAAATCTGCAAATCTGATTTTTAGATCTGACGAAGATGATGCATCAAGTTTCCCATCAACCTTAATTATAGTAATTCCTTTTTTTGTCTGAATATCAAGTTCCATTATTTTTTCTCCTTTTTATTTTTTAAGTTTAGTATTAAATTTACTTAATAAGCACCCTTACCAGAAAGAACTGCGGGAACTGTCTTTAAAAGTATCCACAAATCTCTAAATAAACTTTTACTTCTAATGTATTCTTTATCCAGTTCAACCTGTTGATTAAATGGAATATCGCTTCTTCCTGAAACCTGCCAAATACATGTTATCCCTGGTATTACATGTAAGCGTTTTCGATCTTCAAGAGAATATTCTGCCACTTCTTTTGGGACTGGGGGTCTTGGACCGACGAGGCTCATATCTCCAAGAAGAACATTAAAAAGTTGAGGTAATTCATCTATACTGAATTTTCTTATAATTGTTCCTATCTTTGTTATTCGGGGATCCTTTTTCATTTTAAAGATGACTCCATCGCCGGATTCATTTTGTTCTTGCAGTTTTTCTTTCAATTTTTCGGCATTAATTACCATGGATCTAAATTTATAGAATGAAAAATGTTTTCCATCTTTGCCAACTCTTGATTGTTTAAAGATAATTGATCCGGGAGACTCTATATAAATTGCAATTGCAGTGCAAATATAAACGGGACTGAGAAGGATTATTAAAATTATCGCCACCAAAAAATCAAAACTTCTTTTTGTCAGATTAGTAAATCTTACAACTAGCTCCCAGAGAACTATTTTACATCTGAATTTCAGTTTTCTGTGAGGGTTGGTCAAGCTTAATATCTCGTTCATTAATTCTTTTCTTACATATTCACTAGTTTCACTCATTTAAGACCTCAGCGCATTGTAAAGTTTCCACTTTATTACCCGATAGATAAAAAGAGGATTTCCTATAATATATCTTCTCCACATTCTACGAGGTTCTTGCATTAATCTATAGGTCCATTCCAAGCCTACTTCACGCATCCATTTTGGAGCTCTTGGAATATTGCCGGAATAGAAGTCGAACAATCCTCCCACGCCTAAAATAACGTTAGTTTGTAGGTTTTCAAGGTTGTTTGCTATCCATTTTTCCTGAAGAGGTACTCCAAATGCAACAAGAAGGATATTGGCACCACTTTTATTGATTTTTTCTATAATTTCTTCATTTTCTGAGTCTCTGTCAAAATATCCATGATGGTGTCCAGCAATATTAATTCCATTATATTTTTCTTCTAGATTTTTTTTCATTTTTTCGGTTATTCCCTGTTTTCCACCTAGCAAAAACATACTGTACTTCTTTTTGGTTAGCATTTTGCAGATAAATGGGAGCATATCAGTGCCATTTACATTTTCAAGCAGTGGATTGGAAATCATTTTGCAAGCTATGTGAATTCCTATTCCATCAGGAAAGACATGGTCTGCAGTATTAAGTATATCAAAGTATTCTTTATCAGAAAAAATTTTATTAAGGCAATCCGGATTAACAAAGCAGATCATTTTTTTCTTATTTTGTTGGATTGTCATTTTGATTAATTCGACGGCATTTTCCATAGTTACGTTTAGAAAGTGTAGATCAAAGAGATTTATTTTATCATTATATTGTTCCATGCTGACATGATAGAATGCGGCCGGAATACTTTTTAAAATAAGCATTAGATCTGTGAAAAGATTTTTTTTAAAGATGTATTCCCATTCAGTTTCTGCTTTTGTTTCATGTGTTATTTTACTGCTTTTTCTGATGTAGTATAGACTGAATATGCCTGGTTTATTATTGAAAAGATAAGAGTCTTCAAGCACTCTATTTTTCCTTTCATAATTTCTAAGACCTACTCCGACAAGAGATAATTTTCCTGTAAAAATATATAAAAAAAGAGCACAATTTTTTAAATAATACTTTTTTACGTTAAAATAACCAATCACAAGTGGTCTCCCGTCTTTTCCAAAAATGTGTATGTTTTCAAAAATATCTTTTCTAAAAATTATTTTTCTTACTGTTAAAATAATTAAAATAGGGATAGAGAAAAGCAAAAGGAACATTAATGTGACTGAGAGTTCTACGGAGTTAAATAGTAGTTTTGAAAAAAAGCGTACTACAAAAAAAACATTTTTTCTAAGGAAAGAAGATGTTCGTTTTTTCTTTGAAAAGGATTTTTGAAAATTATTTATTTCTGTTAATCTCTTGTTCATAAGCACCTATTATTTTAGTAATATGTTTTTTCCAAGTGAATTTTGCAGCATTTTTCAATCCCTTTTCTTTCATTTTTTTGTAAAGATTTTTGTCAGAAAGAACTTCTACAATGCGTTCTTTTATTTCTGAGGGTTTTGCGGGGTTAAATGTGAGTGTTGCATCTCCCCCGATTTCTGGGAGAGAAGATGTATTTGAACATACTACCGGTATTCCGGTATTCATTGCTTCAAGTAATGGAATTCCGAATCCTTCATAATATGACGGAAATACGTAAAGGGACGCGTTTTTGTATAAGAAGGGTAAGAGGTCTTTTTTAACAAAACCCAGAAATTTGATTTTGTCGCAGTCATGGGATTGTTCTGCGTAGGCTTTAATTTTTTCTCCTCCGGACCACATTGAACCGGCTAGTGCAAGATCATATTGTTCTTTCATTTTATCAGGCAATTGTTCATAAGCTTTTATTAAATTAAGATGATTTTTGCCTGGATGTTCTATTCGTGCAATGTAAAGAAGATATTTCTTTTCTAAGCCTGCGGCAATTACTTTATCTTTGCCGGCGGAGACATTCATATTGTAAGTCTCAAAATCAAAACTTTCATAGTTAACCATAATTTTATTTTCAGGAAAATTGTAAAATTCAAGCATATCTTTTTTTGTGCTTTCACTTATGGACATAATCATATCTGCTTTTTTGAGAAAAAACGGGATTATCTTTTTTATGTAAAACATCCTGAATGCATCATACTTGCCTTCTATATGAAATTGTGAAAGATCGTGAAACGTTACAATGGAGGGAATGTTATAGTAGCAGAATAATCTACGATTACCTGCGGGTAGAAAAACAAAGTCATATTTTTTCATTCCAATAGTAAAAGGAAGAATAAAAAGATGCCAGAACATGTTTAGAATAGGTTTTTTTAGCCAATTGGGATAAATAATATATTTCAGATTTTTTCCCTCAGGTACGGGGAAAATCTCAGCATCTGATTTGCTGATAATAAGACTGACAGAATTTTTTTTAGATAATTCTTTTAGCGTACTGTTGATATACTCTGAAATACCGGATTTTCCTCCGTCATACCCCATTACACTACATAGAATCTTAAGCATTTTTATTTCCTTTATT
>JAYEIY010000230.1:0-7301 GCA_034660375.1 Verrucomicrobiota bacterium | reverse complement strand
CCCAGGCTGTAATGCCAAACAATACTATCAAAGAAGACTTTACTCTCTCTTCATTAAGAGGTAAGCATGTGGTTCTTTTCTTTTATCCACTGGACTTCACATTTGTGTGCCCATCTGAAATAATCGCATTTGATAAAAAACTCGACGAATTCAAGGAAAGAAATACGGAAGTTGTAGGTATTTCAATTGACTCGCAATTCTCGCATTTTGCATGGAAAAATACAGAACCCAAAGCAGGCGGGATTGGAAATATCCAGTTTCCTCTGGTTGCAGATCTTTCAAAGAACATTTCTAGAGACTATGGTGTTCTCTTTAATGATGAAGTTGCTCTTCGTGGACTTTTCCTGATTGACAAAGATGGTATCATTCGTCATTCTGTTGTTAATGATCTTCCACTGGGACGTAATGTAGATGAAGCGATCAGAATGGTTGATGCGCTACAGTTCTTTGAAGAACATGGAGATGTATGTCCTGCCAATTGGCACAAAGGTGACGAAGCGATGACTCCAAGTGCAGAAGGAGTCGCAGAATATCTAGCAAAAAATGCGTAATAATTAAAAAAGGAAAATTTCATTATGAAAAAGTATGTTTGTAATGTATGTGGTTATATTTATGACCCTGCCGAAGGAGATCCAGATTCAGGAATTGACCCTGGTACTGCATTTGATGATATCCCTGATGACTGGGTATGTCCAGAATGTGGAGTAGGCAAAGAAGAGTTTGAAGAGGTCTAAATAAAACTGGATCCATACAAATGTGTTGGCGATTTCGTCAACACATTTTGTTTATGATACTAGGAATCTATAAAGGAAAAAATAAGAATGAAAACTATAGTGATAGGCAATAATCATGCAGGAACTGCGGCAATAACACATTTGAGGAAGAGACATCCTGATATGGAAGTAGTTTCATATGACAAAAATGACAATATTTCTTTTTTAGCGTGTGGAATTGCCTTGTGGATTGGTGGCACAATTAAGCAACCTGACGGTCTTTTTTATTCCTCTCCTGAACACATTCGCGAATTGGGAGCTGAAGTTAATATGAAGCACGATGTAACAGATATTGATTTTGAAGCAAAGAAAATTCATCTAAAAGATATGGAAACGGGCAAAGAATTTGATGATAAATACGATAAATTGATTCTCGCAATGGGCTCATGGCCAATTATTCCTCCTATTCCCGGAATAGACCTCAAGGGCATTCATATTTCAAAACTTTATCAACACGCAAACAGTATTATAGAGAATGTAAAAAAAACTGATGTAAAAAAAGTTACTGTAGTTGGAGCCGGTTACATAGGCATCGAACTTGTGGAAGCATTTCATAAACACGGAAAGGAAGTTACTCTGATTGAAGCAGAAGATAGAATTTTATGTAAATATTTTGATGATGAATTAACGGTAGATCCTGAAAATAACCTGAAAGAAAAAGGTATAAATGTTCAGATATCTGAAAAAGTAATAGAATTCAAGGGAGAAAATGGACATGT
The DNA here is from genome assembly GCA_034660375.1 of Verrucomicrobiota bacterium. Taxonomy (GTDB): domain Bacteria; phylum Verrucomicrobiota; class Lentisphaeria; order UBA2565; family JAYEIY01; genus JAYEIY01. The sequence continues at coordinate 5,809 of JAYEIY010000230.1, read as the reverse complement.
AACAAAGATAATTACCGATAAAGGTGAACATGAAACTGATATGGTTATTTTTTCTGTCGGATTCCGTCCAAATTCAGAATTAATCAAAGATAAACTTGATACACTCCCTAATGGAGCCATAAAAGTTAATGACTTTATGCAGACCTCTCATAAGGATGTTTTTGCATGTGGAGATTGTGCAGCTGTTTATTCTAATGCGACAGGTCAAAACGAATATATAGCTCTTGCAACCAATGCCGTACGCATGGGAATTATGTGTGCTATCAATATTAAAGAAAATACTGTTGCATTTCCTGGAGTACAAGGATCAAATGCTATAAAAATCTTTGATTACAATATGGCATCTACAGGTTTATCAGAGACAAGTGCAAAAGCAATGGGACTTAAAGTTTCCTCCAATATAGTAGAAGATGCAAGTAGAGCAGAGTTTATGCCAAGCTATGACCAGGTGAAACTCAAAATTGTCTATGAAACACAGACTCGCCGTCTAGTTGGAGCACAGATAAGTTCAAAAGGAGATTATACTCTGGCAATTCATACATTTTCACTTGCAATACAAAAACAAATGAGTGTGGATGAGTTTGCTCTGACAGATTTCTTTTTTCTACCGCATTTTAATAAACCGGTCTCATATATGACATCTGTTGCTTTAACTGCACCGTAAAAGAGAACAGCAATGCGCTTTTAGTATGGTCGCTTTGTAGCTCGTTATGTATACTAACGCCCCACAAAACGGGACTACTACAAACGAGAGTCTTGTAAAGCAGAGATACTCTAAAAAAAGAGAAAACTATTTGTAGTAGGCTGTTTTGCAGCTCCTTATGTATAAACGCCCCGCAAAACGGGGCTACTACGAACGAGAGCCTTGTAAAGCAGAGATACTCTAAAAAAAGATAAAACCGTTTGTAGCGGGGCTGTTTTGCAACTCGTTATACCTCCCCGTAGAGGGGTAACATAAACAATTTTTATTTGAATAGGGAAAATAAATGAGTAATAAAGATAAAAAAAATAATTCATTAAGCATAACTATAGTGGGAGCTTCTGGAGATCTTGCAACACAAAAGATTTTCCCTGCTTTATTTGCTTTGTTTTCCCAAAATCTATTGCCGGAAAATACTCTTTTTTTTGGTTTTGCAAGAAGCACTTTATCTGACATGGAATTTCGGGAAAAAATCACTAAACATCTTATCTGCCGTTATACTCCAGAACATTCCTGTGAACGTTACATGAGTGATTTTCTCGAAAAATGCTTTTACTGTCAAGGCAAATATAATTCTGTAGATTCCTTTCTTGATCTATATACTTTGATGCGTGAAAAGAATGTTTCCAGAAAATCAAACAGAATTTTTTATCTAGCAATTCCACCCGATATTTTTTCAGATGTAGCAAAAGCCATTGGGGATTCAGCTCTGGTTTACTGTAGAGATGATGTTCCCTGGTCAAGAGTTATTATAGAAAAACCTTTTGGAAAAGATAGAGATTCTTCTGACAAACTAACACATGAAATGGCAAAAATATTTACTGAAGAACAAACCTACAGAATAGATCATTATTTAGGAAAAGAAGTTGTTCAAAATCTTCTCGTACTACGTTTTGCGAATCAGATATTCAAACCTCTCTGGAATAGTGATTATATAAAAAAGATAGAAATTATCTGGTCTGAAGACAAAGGAATTGAAGGAAGAGGGGGATACTTTGACAATTACGGAATTATTCGTGATATTATTCAAAACCATCTACTACAGATACTCGCCATGGTAACAATGGAAGAACCTAATTCTCTTTCCGCCAGAGAAATTCGTGATAAAAAAGTAAAAGTTTTGAGCAAAATTCCCCCACTAAAGATTGATGATATTTTACTTGGACAGTATGTCTCTGTGAAAAATGATAATATTCAACTCCTAGGATATACAAATGATCCCACCGTTCCAGACTCTTCTCTTACACCTACTTTTGCAAAAGTTAAACTCAAAATCAACAACAAGAGATGGAAAGGAGTACCTTTTACTATCACTGCCGGAAAAGCAATGAAAGAGAAAAAGACAAAAGTAAAAATAACTTTTCGAACTCCAGAAAACAACATTTTTTGTTCTCTGGGAAGCTGCCCTCCCCCCAACGAATTAATTATCAGAATACAACCTAACGAAGGCATTCATTGCAATATAGTAAACAAAATCCCCGGGAAAAAACTCGTATTCCATGAGCAGAGGCTGGATTTGAGCTATGACACAGCTTATACAGATCATGTAATTCCTGAAGCATACGAAAGCCTCATTATGGATATTATTGATGGTGATAAAAGTCTTTTTATCCGTAAAGATGAACTACAGACTGCATGGGATATTTTCACTCCGATTCTACATCAAATTGAAAAAGAAAAAATAAAACCTACCCCATATAGTTTCGGTTCAACAGGACCAAAAAAAAATATCAATGAATAATTTTATCTTTTTTGACTCCAAAAAAAATATGGATGCTGAAACAGTTGCATTCATTCTAGAAAGAGCCAACTCTTCAATAAAAGAAAGAGGTGTCTTTTCCTTAGTTTTCTCAGGGGGAAAAACACCTATTTCTCTCTTTAAACTTATGACAAACAAACTATATAAAAGTGTTTTTCCATGGAAAAAGATCCACATTTTCTGGAGTGATGAAAGATGCGTTGCCCCCGAAAACACACATAGTAATTATGGAAAAGTACTTGAAACTCTTTTATCAAAAGTTCCTCTGCCAAAAGAAAATATACACAGAATTTATGGAGAATTATCTTCTGAAAACGCAGCAAATCTCTATGAAACAGAATTGCATAATTTTTTTGAAAAATATCCACAAACAAATTCGGATTTTGATCTAATTCTACTGGGAATGGGGACAGATGGACACACTGCATCTTTATTTCCAGAGACAATAATAGAATTTATTCAAAAAAAACAGCTTGTTGCAGCGGTTTCTGCGCCAAAAGCTATTGAACCAAAAATATCAAGAGTTACCTTAACTTATTCGGGACTCGACAACTCCCGAGATATTCTTTTTCTTGTTACAGGTCAGGAAAAATGAATTTAATAAAAAAATATACTGACAAAAAAGAGACTAATTATCCGGCATTTATAGTTAAATCCGCTGGAACTATAAACTGGCATATTGTAGGCAACAAATAAAAAAGGAGACGATGGAAATGATTTTTAATGTAAGAGAAGTATTTGAAATAGCAGAAGAAATAGAAAGGAGTGGAGTCGCATTCTATGAAAAAGCCGCAAAAATAGCAAAAGAACCTGAAGGTAAAAAGTTCCTTTTAGAACTTGCAGTAATGGAAGAGGGTCATGAAAAGCGATTCCATTCACTTAAAGAAGAATTCACAGCAAAAGAAGGCGATGAATTTTATGATATAGACAATAAGGCTCTTACTTATCTTAAGACAATAGGTAGCGGAGCAATTTTTGATATTACAAATGATACCTCTGAACAGTTCACAGGCGAGGAAACATTAGAAGAAATCTACAATTTGGCAATAAAATTTGAAAAAGAAACTGTTGTTTACTTCACAACAATTAAAAATATAGTTCCGGAAAGTCTCGGAAAAGATAAGATTGATCTACTGATCGCTGAAGAAATAGGACATATTATGAGTATTTCAAAACAACTACATACAATAAAAAAATAAAATTAGAGGTCTTTATGAATTCTATAGAAATTCAAAAAAATGTTTTCTCAACAGGATATACAGATTGGGATATAAGAGATTTTCATGGATATACAACCAAACGAGGCAGTAGCTATAATTCATACTTAATTAAAGATGATAAAGTAGCATTAATAGATACTGTAAAAGAACCATACGCAAATAATCTTCTCAGAAATATAAAAGAACGCGTAGAACTGACCAAAGTGGATTATGTAGTTTGCAATCATGCAGAACCAGATCACTCCGGCGCACTACCGGAAGTGTTAAAAATCTGCAAAAACGCAACACTGATTTGTAATGCAAAATGTAAGTCGACACTCTCTATGCATTATGATACATCTTCATGGACATTTGAGGTTGTTGATGAAAAAACAGAGCTTTCTTTAGGAAAAAATACTCTTAAATTTATTAATACTCCGATGGCACACTGGCCGGAATCTATGTTTACATACATTCCAGAGAAAAAACTACTTTTTTCTATGGATGTATTTGGACAGCATTATGCTACTTCAAGACCTTTTGACTATAAAGTTGATCCAGAGGCAATAGAAGAACTAAAAACATACTATGCCAATATTATTATGCCATATCCAACACAAGTAACCAAAATACTTGAAAAAGTTGCAACTTTTGATATAGAAATGATTGCTCCGAGTCATGGTATTATATGGAAAGAGAATATCTCAAAAATAATTCAGGCATACAAAGATTGGGCAATTTGTAAGTCTGAACCAAAATTACTTATTTTCTACGATACAATGTGGAAAAGTACCGCAATGATGGCAAATGCTATCTACGAAGGAGCTCAAAAATCAGGTATAATGATTAAAAAATTTGATTTAAAAAATACAAATATTACCATAATTACAGAAGAAATTATTGATGCTGCCACAGTTGCGGTCGGTTCCCCTACCTTAAACAAAGAACTTATGCCTAAATTAGCGGAAAGTTTGACATACGTAAGAGGACTCCTCCCTAAAGAGAACAACAAAACCGCTCTTGCGTTCGGCTCCTACGGCTGGGGAAAAAAAGGAGCACAACATCAAGTTCACGAATATCTCAAATCAATGGGATGCAAAATGCTTTTTGAAGAACCGATTCAATCTCAGTATGTACCTACAAAAGAAATACTGGATGAATGCCGTAAAGCCGGAGAAAAACTAGCGGACATTGCAAAGACTTAAATTATATTTATCTATCACTTTACCGACCAAGAAAAACACAGCATTCCAAAACTCAACGGTTTGAGGTTGACAAACACGCAACTTAGATTCCCTTTTTTATCTTTAATGTGCTACAAAAAGGGAAAGTAGTTGCTCGGTAATTCAAAATCCTTTCTCAAAACATACTCGCAACTTAGCTTCCCTATCTTGGATAAAAAAGGGAAACTGAGTTGCTCGTAAAGTATTAGTTCTGGCATGCTAAGGAACTAAAAAGAAGTCCTTCATATAATAATAGGAAGTGGTTTAGATAAAATTTATCTAAACTCTCTTTTAACCCAAGAAACCGGTTGAACAGGTATTTATGCTTTTTTTAAGGTAAAATTGACAACAAAGAGCTTAATCTTTTGCGTTAAAAGAGGTTTGATTTTTTAGGCAATCCATAAAAATTAAAAGCATTGCCCAAAATTTTCTAACAATAAAAAGGGTTTATCACAGAAATGTGTACCAATAAAAATTTTACCATGAAGAGCATGAAGAACGATGAAAGACAAAAATGAAATGGCGGAGGGGGTGGGATTCGAACCCACGGTACCGCGAGGTACGGTGGTTTTCAAGACCACTGCCATAAGCCAAACTCGACCACCCCTCCAACAATATAGAATTGACAAAATATACTCGCTGAACCGCAAATACTTTGCACATGAGCTTTTAGTATATTCAATAAATTGAGTTGTGCAATCCAAATCTATAAAAAATATAAAAAAAACAGAAAAAGGTTATTAAAATTTAAAAGATTGCTTCGAAACCATCCGAATAAGAAATATCTGTTTCAGTAACTAAAATGTCTGTAACTCTTGACATACTTGGTCCAACTCGAAGATAATCAAGAAAGGTCTCTAGGTCTGTGTCATTAGCTGTAACTTCTATTTCTACGTTTCCATTTGGAAGATTTCTTACCGTTCCGGAA
>JAYEIY010000229.1:0-7304 GCA_034660375.1 Verrucomicrobiota bacterium | reverse complement strand
AAAATGGGGGAAAAGCTACTGGCAATTGAGTTATACCCACAGAGGAAAAGGTGGGACAAGATATGTAAGTGACAAAAGATATCAAGATGTTAAGCAAGAAACGGAAAACTATAAGAAATTCAAAGAAGTTTATCTGGAATTGGTAGATTTATCTATTGAGTTGAGTAAATTAATTGATAAGGAATTTAATCTATAACGGGGGGAAGAACTCGTTACTCTTGAGCAATAACTGAAGCAGAAAGAGTTTTAGATTTAGCAAAAGAATATAGTAATACTTCGATTGGGACGCTTATTCCGTTTGAAGCAGATTCAGACATTATCAACAAAGTATCAAACTATTTTAACAATAAAAATTAAAAGGAAATTAACATGAAAGATGTCACTATTGGAATCATAGGAACCGCGGGATTTGCCGAACATCACTTAAACTCATTAGATGCGTTTGCCCCTGAAGAGAAGCTTGTTCTGTCAGCTGCCTGTGAAGTAAATCCGGCATTCTCTGATAATCTTGCTAAATTAGCAAAAAAGGGAGTAAATGCATATACAGATTGTGAAACCATGTTTAAAGAAGAACAGGGAAAACTGGATTTTATTATCATTCCTACATCAATACAATCTCATAAACCACTTGCAATATCAGCAATGCAAAATGGTTTTAATGTACTTTTGGAAAAACCTCCTACAACGACAATTCAGGATATTGATAAAATAATCGAAACAAGTAAGAGCACTGGACAATTTTGTGCCGTTGCATTCCAGTCAGTATATAATAAGGATTTTAGAAAAATAAAAGAATTAATAGCTAGTAATACACTTGGTAAATTACAGTCCATCACAGGAAAATTGTGCTGGCAAAGAGATTTTGATTACTATTCCAGAAATAAGTGGGCCGGAAAAACAAAGGTAGACAATAATTGGGTTATGGATGGATCTATCTCAAATCCAGGAGCACATTATTTGAATAATATGCTGATACTCGGAACTTGTGGCGACAAAGAGGTTTCTTTGGAGGAAATCAATGCAGAACTTTACAGAGCTAATGATATTGAATGTGAAGATACTGTTTGTTTAAAGTCTGTTTTAACAAACGGTATAACTGTAAATTATAATACCACATTGGGAGCTGAGGTAAATCAATCTCCATTACTGGTACTTCACTTTGAGAATGGAAAAATAGAATGGGAAGTACAGAAGAAAGTAATAGTTAAACCAACTAATGACGAAGAGTATTCGTTTGCTTTTGATGCGTCTGAAAAATTCATTCAACATGCTATGTACAAAAATCTTCTTGATCATTTCAGAAACGGAGATGAAATCAAATGCGATATAAGTGCAACGCGTTTGTTTATGCTTGCTATTAATGGCACATACGAATCGGCACAGAGAGTTGATAAAATTCCATCAGAATATTTAATTGTCTACAAAAATGAAAGAGATAAAACAGCAATAAAAATTCATAATATCAATTCCATTATTGATGAAGCAATGCAAAAAGGAGTTCTTTTTTCTGACCTGAATGTTCCATGGAGTAAGAAAAAAGAAACGTTTGAACTTAAAGATTATAAATTTTTCCCCGAAAAGTTTATAGGTGTCTAAAATTAAGTTTACTAAGACTGTTTTTTTAATAAAAAAGACTGGAATGCAGCGGAGGCATTTAGGGCACTCGAGTATTAACCTACAGAAATGACAGGGGTAGATAGATACTGAAAAATCTATCTTGCCTTCTGTAAAAAAAAATTAGATTAGGAAATAATATGAAGATATATGTATATGCAAAAATAGTTTGTCTAGCGTTATTTATAACGGGATCTGTTTACAGCAATCAAAACTGGCCAACCTATCGTGGGAATGATCAACGCACTGGCATTACGAATGCAAAGGTAACAACGCCCCTAAAAAGACCGTGGGTCCATAGTGCCATTCATGCACCTAATCCATCATGGCCCAAGCCTGCTAAACAGGACTTTTGGCATCGTGTCCCCAAACTGAGCTCAACAACCATTTATGACAGAGTGTTTCACCCAATTATTTTTGATAGCAAAGTGGCCTACGCTTCATCGACTGATAATACCATTTATTGTCTGGATGTAAAAACAGGTCAAGAGCTGTGGCACTTTATTACCAATGGACCGGTGAGGATTGCCCCTGCATATAGAGACGGGAAGTTATATGTGGGCTCTGATGACGGTTATCTCTACTGTTTGAATAGTAGTAACGGAAAATTAGTTTGGAAATTTTGGGCCGGTGATGATAGCCAGAGATTGTTACCTGGCAATTCCAGGTTAATTTCCCGTCAACCGGTGCGCACTGGTGTGGTTTTTAAAGATAATTTTGTCTATGTAGTCGCTGGTCTCTTTTCAAAAGAATCCATCTATCTCTCAGCAGTTAATTTTAAAACTGGCGAGGCAAAATACAAAAAGAAGATAAACTATCCAGCCCAGGGATATATTACCTTGTTTGATGATAAATTGAGTTTTCCTGTCGGACGCACATCGCAGGCAGTTTTTGACATTCAAACAGGCAAAAATCTTTTCAGGTTTGCTCCGGGATCTAATGCGGTAGTCTATGGTAATCTATTTTTTTCAGGGGTTGACGAGAGAGGGTTTGGAAAACTATTTTATGTAGATGGTATAAAAACAATACTTTTAAACAAACTCCGAGCTCATCAGATTACAGTTATAGACAATGTTCTTTATATATTTAGCAATAATTATGTCACTGCTTTTAAGAAGGATTTGTATGTAAAAGTCTCTAAAAAGCTAAATATTTTATATAAAGTAAAACGAAAACAACGGGATGATAAATGGAAAGTAGCAGAAAAGGCTGCAATAAATGTTAGACGAAATACCAGGTTGTGGAGGGCTCCTATAAAAAAGACCCTCTCTGTTGTGGCAACACCAGATAAATTTTTCATCGGCTGTCAGAATAAGGTTGTTGCCCTCTCAAAACAAGATGGTAAGATTATATGGGCAGCAAAGATAGATGGTAATATCTACGGTTTAGCTGTAGCGGAGAATCGCCTGATAGCCTCTAGTGATAAAGGTAGTATCTACTGTTTTATACCCGATATTGTTGATGAGACAGTCTCGAAAGTTCTTAAAAAAAAGAGTTGTGCTGTAGCATATAAACGAAATTATGACCCAAGTTTACTTAACTCTTGGATATTTTCTGAAAGTAATGTTAAGAATGGAGAAATTGTAGATAAAAAAGGAGTAAAAAATGTAGCTGTTCCACCCCTAGCAACCTTGGCAAATGATAAAAAAAATAGTTATATAAAACTCTCCGGTAAATCCAGCATGGAAGTCGCTGATGAAAGGAATATGGATATTTTACCGAAGGAATCCTTTAGTATTGAGGCAATAGTATCAATTGCCAAACCGTTAAAGTGGGGTGGTATTATTGGTGCTTTTCAAGACAATGGTGCCGTTGAACATGGGTGGGTTTTGGGCTATCAAGGCAAGCGCTTTATGTTTGGTTTGAGGGGTGCACACTCTAAGAAGCTTACTTACCTTAAAGCGAATATAGATTTTAAGCTCAACGCCTGGTATCACCTGCTTGCCACTTATGATGGCAGTGAAATGGTTATCTATATGAATGGTAAAAAGGTTGCTTCATCACAAGCTCAGAAAGGTGAAATATGTTACAGTAAAAACTTCTATTATGACATCGCCAGCTATCACGATGACAACGAAAATCATAAAATGTCGGGACGCCTATTAGAGGTAGCCCTCTATTCTAAGGCATTATCTTCTGCAACAGCAGCAGAGATGGCAAATACTCTCAAGCCCTGGATGCCTGAAATAAAAACTGCCGTAAGCAAAGCAAAAAAGAAAGACCATAGTATTCTTTTTAATTACGATGGTACTTGCACTATATCTTTTACTCACAAAATGTCAGAGGATACAAAAATTGCCTACGGAACAGACCGAGATAATTTGGATCAGTTAGCTTCGCAAAAAAACAGTCTGGCTATTATTAAAAATCTGCAACCACAAACTAGATACTATTTTGCAATTTTATCATCCGATAACAAACAGAGTATTGTTTATGAAATGCTGACTCCGCATAATCCATTTATAAAAAATGCTAAGCAAAATCCAGCAGTTAAAGTGGCTAATACTATCTTAAAGAAAAGTGGATTTAATAAAGGTTATTGCTATATCTTAGATTGTGACGACGGCGAGTTGGCTTTTCAATTAGCTGCCAGGAGTAATCTACAAATTATTGGTATTGAGAATGATCCTGTCAAAGCAGAAAAAATCCGTGAAAAATTCAGGAAGCTTGCTTTATATGGCACACGCATAACTGTTTTTGACTCAATTGACCTGAAAAAACTGCCATCCAAAACTGCTAATATTGTTACTTCGGGAAAGTCCTATAAAGACAATAAACTACCCGTCCGCAAGGATAAGTTAATAAAAAGGCTTTTGCGCCCCAATGGAGGTACCTCAATTTTTGTAACCGACAATAATATTGTTTTATTTAAGCGTCCTGGTTTAAAGGGAGCAGGCAACTGGGATCATATTTATGCCGACCGTGGAGGAAGTGCAAATAGTAATGATACTCTGATATCGCCTGAGATGGAAATTCAATGGTTTGGACCCCCTGGTCCAAATCGCATGGCCGATAGACATCACCGTCAAATGCCACCACTCTATAGTAACGGTAATTTATTTATCTTGGGTGACAACTACCTCTACGGTGTCGATGGTTACAATGGTACAGTTCTTTGGGAGCGTGGTATTCCCAAATCACGTCGTTTGGGCATTATGTACGACACAGCTATTATGGCAGCTTCACCTGATAGATTGTATATTGGCTCCAACAACAAATGCCTAGCTCTTGGTGCACGTAGCGGATTGGTTGAAGCAAGTTTTGACGTTCCCTATAAAAATGAGGAAATGGGATATATTGCAATCGACAAAGACATTCTGATTCTCTCTTCTCAACCTCAAAATGCATCATGGAACAAACGCTTTCGTAATAATGATTTAATGGAAGGTGATTTTAGGCCTATTGCTTGTAGTAGAGCTCTGTTTTCATACGATGTTAAGAGTGGAAAGCTTCTCTGGCGCTATCGAAAAGGTATTATTTTCAATCCCGCAATAGTTCAAAGTGAAGATACTATTTATTTTCTTGAATCACGCAATCCCGCACTATTACAAAAACCAAATGGTCGCTTTGGTATTAAAGATCTATTGGCAGATGGATATGGTTTTTTGGTCGCTCTAGATATAAAAACAGGTGAGATTCGTTGGAAACAAAAAATGGACCTTCCCTATACCAATATTATATTTTTAAACTACAGTGCTGGCGTATTAGTGGCCAGCGGCAGTTATAATGTAGAAAAAAATGTTAAATATGAATTAGTTGCATACAGTGCTCAGGATGGTAGCTTTAAGTGGCGGTCGGACAGTTCTTTAAGAGGAGCAAAGATAAAAGGTGCTCATGGTGAGCAGTGGCAACACCCTGCCATAGTCGATGGTGGAATATTTTTGCAAGGTCACGTTATTGATTTGCAGACAGGAAAACCTAAACAGGGACGCAAGGCGTGGTATCGCTCTGGAGGAGGTTGTGGCACTATAGCGTGCAGTGCAGAATTTAGTTTTCAACGATATAACCACCCAACTCAGAAAAACCTTAAAACGGGTGTATTAAGTAAATTGACTCTTGAGACTAGACCAGGTTGTTGGATAAATATGATTCCTGCCGGCGGTATGGTCCTTATTCCTGAAGCCAGTTCAGGTTGTACTTGTGCTTATAGTATTCAGGCATCAATAGCTATGGCTCCTAAAGAGAAGTTCGAAAAATAGGAGATAATTCTTTAAGAATTATGTCGGTTTTTAATATAAAAAAGAAATGAAAAATGTTGAATTCAATTTTTTCAGATAATATGAAATATAAGAGGAATAAAAATGAACATTTGTATCATAGGAAGTAGTGGACATTACAGTTATGTTACACAGGGAATTCGTGATAATAAGGAACTCAAATTAGTTGGAGTCGCACCGGGATCTGATGTTGATTCAGCCGAAGATCTCAAGCGGATTGCAGATGAATTCGGATGTAAACCTTACGATTCTTATGCTGAAATGCTTGATATAGAAAAGCCTGATGTAGCCGGCATATCCAGTCGTTATGATTTGAATGCAGATATTTCAATAGATTGTCTAAATCGTGGTATTCATTGCATGACAGAAAAAACAATAGCTCATAGTTATGAAAAACTTGATGCAATCCGTAAAGCAGCAGAAAACAGTGGAAAGACTATTATCGCAATGCATGCCATGCGTTATACTCCTGAATTCTACGCTGCGTATAAAGCCCTGGAGAAAGGAGCAATAGGCGAACCCAGATTAATAACGGGTCAAAAATCTTATGGTTTTAACTCTGCCCGTCCTGAATTCTATAAAGCCCGAGATACCTATGGTGGAACAATTCTATGGGTTGCATCTCATGCAATAGATTGGGCTTACTGGATGATGGGAGAATTTAAAACTATTTATGCATTGCATAGTGCAAAAAATAACCTGAACTATGGAACTTGTGAAATGGTTGCTGCTATAGCATTTTCATTTCCAAACGGTGCAATAGGTACAATAAATTCCGATTTTTATCAACCAAAAAAATCAAAAACACCTGGTGATCAGATTAGAATAGCTGGAGATAAAGGCATTATTCAGGTTCGAAATAATAAAGCCTTTTTAACTACAGATGATCAGGAAAAAATAGAACTGCCCCTTGAAACAGGCGATTTCTTCGGAGATTTTTGTCGAGAATTACAGGGTAATGGAAAATGTCGCCTAAGTATGCTGGACACATTCAATGTAACAAACCTATGTCTACGTGCACGTGAATCAGCTGATTTAGGAGGAAAAGTATTTAATATAAAGACAAAAAGAGGAGATTAAAAAAATCAACCTTTCTAGAACAAACAGTCTATGAAAAGCCTTTGAGCAAAGTAAAAAAGGCTTTTCATGTAATCTCTATCTAATTTTAATTAAACTTTTCTCATTTTTTTTAAGTTTTTAACTTGACACTGCCATATTCTGCGACATTTTAAGGAAAAAGGATTCAGTTTATTGCTATACTTAATCTGCGATATTTTAAGGAAAAAAAACGTAACATATCATTTAATTTTAAAAGGAAATGATATTTAAAAATAGAATAACAAAAGGAGGATACTTTAAAGAACAACTTTTAGAACAATAATTTTAAATCACAAAACTTTAATAAAAGGATGATAAGAAATGAATAAGTTAAACAAAATGTTATTAGCAATGGTAATTTTCGCAACAGCAATC